>NZ_JBFRVX010000233.1:0-8177 GCF_041475345.1 Vibrio sp. 10N.222.48.A3
GGAACGGGCAAAGAGGTGATAGCTCGCGCGTTGCATCAATTTAGCCGTCGTAAGGCGAAGCCCTTTGTCGCGATCAACTGTGGCGGCATGACAGAAAGCATTATCGAAAGTGAGTTGTTTGGCCATGAAGCGGGTTCGTTTACCAGTGCCAACAAGAAACGCATTGGCAAAATAGAACAAGCCAATGGCGGAACTCTGTTTCTTGATGAAATAGAAAGTATGCCAATTGCGGTGCAAATTAAACTGCTGCGCGTCATTCAAGAACGAATGATTGAGCGCGTTGGTGGTAACGAGTTAATCCCGGTCGATATTGTGGTGGTAGCCGCCAGCAAAGCTGATCTCGCGAGCCTGAGTGAAACGGGGGAGTTCAGAGCCGATCTCTTCTATCGTCTTAATATTGCTAGCTTAAACCTTCCCGCATTGCGTCAACGCAAAGAGGACATTCAGGTGCTGTTCCGCCATTTTGTGATTCAAGCGAGCCACAAGTACAAGACACGCCCATCAACGATTTACCCTGAACAGATTCAGCAGCTATGTCGACACGAATGGCCGGGTAACGTGCGCGAATTACGCAATGTCGCAGACCGATTTGTACTTGGTATTGTTGGTGATGGCTTTGATCTTCAATCACCAATTTGTGAAGCGTCCGGAGAAGATTTCGCTTTTGAAAAGCAGATGGAGCAGTACGAAAGGAATGTACTGACGGAAGCGCTAATAGAAAGCGCAGGCAACATTAACGAGGTATCAAGTAAGCTGAATTTACCGCGTAAAACCCTTTATCGAAAAATGAAGAAACACCAATTGGATAAAGAGAGCTTCAAGGCCTAACTGGTTCATCCATTCGCTTAATAAAAGCACAAGACAACAATGACCCATTTCACTTTTAGTCGAATGGTTAACCGTTTCAAGTGATTGTAATAAAAGGGCTTTAACATTTGGCACAATGCGTGCAATCACTACATTGTGGCATACGTTCACATGAGGTTATTCGGTGCTGAGTCAAAATATATATGACAGCTATCTATATATGACAGCTATCCAACACCGAATGATCGAATAAAGGAAGTTAGAAAAATAATTGCTTGTTGCAAGGAGATACAAACATGAAGCAAATACTGAAAGGTTCGATTGCTCTGATACTCGGTGTGAGCTCGATGACGGCATGGGCCGCAGCAGAATCAGCCGACTTAGGTCCTCGTCCCCTCTTTTTAGTGAACAATATGGATGAGAGCCCTTTGAAAACCAAGCTGTTGAGTTGCAGTGAAGGACCTTTTCATCGTAGTGATTTTTCTATTGGACATCGCGGAGCTGCGATGCAGTTTCCTGAACACACCAAGGAATCCTACTTAGCAGCGATTCAAATGGGCGCGGGTGTAGTGGAGTGCGATGTGACTTTTACTAAAGATAAGGCGTTGGTATGTCGTCACTCGCAAAGTGATCTGCACACCACAACCGATGTTTTAGCGCATCCCGATCTTGCTAAGAAGTGTTCAACACCGTTCACGCCAGCTAACCCAGCGACAGGCGAAGATGCACAGGTTGAGTGTCGTACCTCTGATTTCACGCTGGCTGAGTTTAAGACCCTGAAAGGGAAAATGGATGGTGCGAATCAAAAAGCAACCACGGTCGAAGAGTACATGAATGGCACACCTGGTTGGAGAACTGACCTTTACAGCCAAAATGGGACACTGATGACACACGCCGAAAGTGCGGCATTGTTTAAAGAGCACGGCGTGAAGGTGACTCCTGAGCTAAAATCGGCGGCGGTAGAAATGCCTTTCAATGGTTTTAGCCAAGAGATGTACGCGCAGAAGCTGGTGGATGAGCTGAAAGAGGCGGGTTTTGAGCCTTCAGAGACTTACCTACAGTCATTCAACTTGGATGATGTGAAGTACTGGGTTAATGAGACGCCTAAGTTCGGTAAGCAAGCCGTTTATCTTGACGACCGTGTCTATGAGCAAGCGGACTTTGTCGCGTCTGTTGAAAACATGAAGGAGCTACACGATGCGGGCGTGAATATCATCGCACCACCTCTGTTTGCTTTGGTTGAACTTGATAAGAACAACGAATTAGTGGCGTCTAACTACGCGAAACTGGCAAAAGATGCTGATCTTGAAATTATTGCATGGACACTTGAGCGTTCAGGCCCGCTAGCGCAAGGCGGCGGATGGTATTACCAAAGCGTGAAAGATGGCATCAACAATGATGGCGACATGATGAAAATGCTTGATGTACTGGCGCAAGATGTTGGTGTTATGGGCGTATTCAGCGATTGGCCTGCAACGGTAACTTACTACGCTAACTGTATGGACAGCGACGCTTAGGCTGTTGTGAGCTCGCTTTGCATAGCAATTATAGCGTTTGTATAGAGAGTACTTAGCCAAAGAATAATAAGATAAAAAGCAGTGAACCAAAGAGCCTTCGGGCTCTTTTTTTACCGCCGAAATTGGCGGGACAGAAATGACCCAAATAGGCACTTCTTAGTTGGACAGTAATGACACAAAAGTAATTTCCCAATCTAGGGTTTTCTTTAAGTTATTGAAATTAAATAAATTAAAAGGTGGCACAAAGGCTGCAATAGCGAAGGTGACTTTCAACAATAAGTAAAAGTAAGGTTTGAATATGAAAATCAGTGTTAAAGGACTGTTAATCGCTAGCTCATTACTACTTCCTTCAATGGCTATGGCAAGCGACTGCTCTAGTCGTGGTGTGTTAGACGATCGATACTGTGATGAAAACCAAGATTTGGTCGCCGATTCACCAAAGAACCCAGATGAGTGGAACGACCCAAGTACGCTTGTGTTTACTTATACGCCAGTAGAAGACCCTGCGTTGTACAAAGATGCGTTTGCGGATTTCCAAGCTCACCTAAGTAAAATTACGGGTAAGCGAGTGATTTACTACACGGTTCACTCGAACTCTGCGCAAGTAGAAGCGATGCGTTCTGGTCGACTGCATGTTGCAGGTTTCTCTACGGGCCCAACAGGCTACGCAGTTAATTTAGCAGGTTACGTTCCAATTGCGGTGAAGGGCGATGAGTCTGGCTTCCAAGGCTACAACCTAATCACGATTGTTCGTAAAGACAGCGGCATTAACAAAATGACTGATCTGAAAGGCAAAAAGGTTGCACACACTTCTGCATCTTCCAACTCTGGCAACCTAGCTCCACGTGCGTTATTTCCAGCGAAAGGCCTAGTGCCAGATGAAGATTACAAAGTGCTTTACTCAGGTAAGCATGACCAATCGATTCTAGGCGTCTTCAATGGAGATTATGACGCAGCACCTGTGGCATCGGACGTGTACGATCGTATGGTAGCAGCAGGTCGTGTTGACGATTCTGAACTGAAGATCATCTACCGTAGCCCACGCTTCCCAACGTCTGCGTTTGGCTATGCTTACAACCTAAAACCAGAACTGGTTGAGAAGATCAACGAAGCTTTCTTTAGCTACCGCTTTACACCAGAAATGAGCGCATCGTTTAAAGGTGCCGACCGTTTCTCGCCAATCAGCTACAAAGAAGAGTGGGATGTGATTCGTGATATCGCTCATGCGACAGGTACGGCTTACACCAAAACTGGCTTGAAGAAATTGGCTGAAAAAGATGCGGCTAAACGAGCAAAGAAAAAAGCCGCTGAGCTAGCAAAACAAGCAAACAACGGCTAGTTCTTTTTTATTAGAAGACTAAGTTTTAGAAAGACTTAGTTCTTTAAAAACACCTACTTCAACTAAATATCTATGCCCTCGCGGGTAGGGCATAGATCATTCTAAAATTCGCACAAGGAAATGCAGTATGGCCGTAGCAAGCTATGAAGGAATAAAGATAAACAACCTTTTCCACGAATACGTGGCAGGCAAGCCAATCCTTAAAGGCATTAATATTGATATCGATGAGCCAGGCATCATCGCGATCATTGGTCCATCTGGTACCGGTAAAAGTACGCTTCTGCGCTGTATCAACCGACTCAACGATCCAAGCCAAGGTGAGATCATATTTGATGGCGCAGACCTGACTCAGCTAAAAGGCCAAGCGCTACGTAAACAACGTCGACATATCGGTATGGTGTTTCAAGAATATAACCTTGTCGAACGTTTAACGGTTATCGAGAACGTGTTAAGCGGCCGCTTGGGTTACATGACCGCTTGGAATGCGTGGCGTCGTAACTACTCTGCGCAAGACCTAGCAAAAGCGTTCGAGTTACTTGAATTTGTTGGCCTGCAAGACTTTGCTAACCAACGTGCCGACAGTTTGTCAGGCGGCCAAAGACAGCGTGTCGGTATCGCTCGCGCAGTAATGCAAGACCCATATATCTTATTGGCGGATGAACCAACGTCATCACTCGACCCAAAAACCGCGGTTGAGATCATGGAGTTGATGGAGACATTCGCAGAACAGAAAAACATCCCAGTGTTGGTGAATATCCACGATGTGAACTTAGCCAAGCGTTATGCCAAGCGCATCATCGGCATGTGTAACGGTAAAGTTCATTATGACGGCAGCCCTGAAGGGATCTCAGAAGAAGATCTAAAAATCATTTACGGGGGTGAGTCATGGCTGGATTAACCCCAAGTTCATCGCCAAGCGTACCGTCAAACCAGTCGCCAACGAAGCATGAAAATCCGTTCAAAACCTCATGGACTAACCGTGCAATTATCGCTGCGATAGTTGCTTATCTGTTTTACAGTTTCTCGACGTTAGGGCTGACCCTCGATCGTTTGATCATCGGTTTTGGTGAAAGTGAGCGGTTACTATCAAGAATGTTCCCGCCAGATTTCTCGCGTACTAATCTACTGCTAAGTGGCTTAGCGGAGAGCTTACAGATAGCGATCATTTCGAGTTTCTTCGGCATCATCATCTCATTGTTTCTTGGCTTACTTGCCGCAAGAAACATGATGCCTTCGATTGTATCGACACCTATTCGTGGCTTCATCGCACTGTGTCGTTCTTTCCACCCAGTGATCATCGCAATTCTATTCGTGAAAGCGGTCGGCTTTGGTGCCCTTGCGGGGATCCTGACTTTAGTATTCGCATCGATTGGTTTTATTGCCAAGCTTTTTGCTGAAGCAATTGAAGAGATCTCTTTTAAACCAGTTGAAGCGATTAAAGCAACGGGGGCGAGCTTTGTCAGCGTCATTCTGTACGCGGTTATGCCACAGGTATTTACTCGTTTCATTGGCTTTGCTAGCTACCAATTGGACTCAAACTTGCGTAACTCAACCATGGTTGGCATCGTGGGTGCGGGTGGTCTTGGCGGTACGCTTTTCTCAGCATTCCAACGTTTTGATTACGACTTTGTCGCCGCTATTTTGATCACCATTATCGCATTGATTCTTGTGGGTGAATTTCTTTCCAATATTGTTAGGAGAATCTTCTAATGACAACTGCATCTATCGATAAAGAGTGGCAGCGCTTTACACCAAACGAACGTGTGGCTCGATTTGCCGTTTACCTTAGCTTAGTGTGTGCGATTGTTTGGTCTTGGCAAACCGTTGAAGTGATTCCTGAGTTCCTATACGACGCGCCAGCCCAGTTTGCCGACATGTTCGAGCGTATGGTGCCAATGGATTACGCGTTCTATCCTGAGTCGATTCACGCAGCGATGATTGAGACACTGCACATCGCGACGTTAGGTACCTTGTTTACCTTGGTATTTGCTATCCCTTTGGCGCTGATGAACGCGCCAAATATCACTCCGAATAAAGCTTTGAATTGGATTGCTCAATTCTTTCTGGTGTCTTCACGCTCTGTGAACTCATTGGTTTGGGCTTTGTTGTTTATCGCACTATTTGGCCCCGGTGTTCTCGCAGGCATTATGGCAATTGCTATTCGCAGTATCGGCTTTGTAGGGAAGCTGTTAGCGGAAGCGATTGCTGAAGTGAACATGGGGCCTATCGAAGCTCTGCGTGCAACCGGCGCTTCTTGGATGAGTATCTTGCTTAAAGGGTATTGGCCACAAGTGATGCCCGCATTCTATTCCATCGTATTGTTCCGTTGGGACATCAATGTGCGTGAATCTGCGGTATTGGGGTTAGTAGGCGCTGGTGGTATTGGCGTGGTGCTAAACGATGCGCAGAACCTTTTTGAGTGGCAAAAAGTTTCGATGGTGTTGGTGAGTATCTTCGCAGTGGTTATCGTTGCAGAAGCAGTGGTGATCCACATCCGTAACAAACTCATATAAACATATGGTGCAATGCAGCGTGTTTTGTGTGATGTGTCAAAGTTAAGAGCTTATCTAGCATTTTGAAGCTCAAACGACCCTAGGTACTTCGGTCTACCTAGCGGTCGTTTTTTTATGTCTATTGAGTGACCTAAGACCTTGTTAGAAGTAGAAGGGCGTGACTCGTTTTAAGTGTCTAGCTTTTAACTGCCAGCAGCGCATCCACAAATTCTGCAAACCCATAGCCTCCCGGCTGCGACATCACCTTACTTGGATGATGATCTAACTTATCCCAATAATGCTTAATGTTTGCCACGCCAACGGTGAGTGGCAGTGATTCGAACATCTGTTGATCGTTCATTGAATCGCCGACATAACACGCTTGCTTGTGGATTTGTTCAAGCGATAAGCCTTTATCAGCCAGGAAACGGTGCACGGCGTTTTTCTTTGAGTGTTCGCCATACCAAGCATTGATATGAATCGAACTTGCCGTCGCGTGTGCGCCTAAAGCGTGTATTCTTTCGAGTACCGCTTGAACAGTTTCAGGATCAACAGGCTTACGGTTTTGGCCGATATCAATCGCGACCTCACACAAGCGGTAAGATTGATCCAAAGTTAGCGAGAGGTCGGGGTAACTCAACAAGATCGCTTCAACTTCTTGTTTTAGCTTTGCTTGGTTCTGACGCACTTGTTCTAGCGGTGTTTCAGATGAGAGTTGTAATGCACCATCTTGCTTCTCTAGTAAGAAGGCGCCGTTCTCTCCTAGCACTGCATCGACAGGCCAAAGCTGCGCAATATGGTCACACCAACCAGCACAAGCGCCAGTCACCGCGACCACTTTGATTCCATTGTCTCTTAGCTTTTGTAACGCAATCAAGGTTTCAGGAGGGAGTGAGCCTTGCCAAGTGAGCGTGTCATCGACGTCGGTTAATACCCATTCGATGTGCTTCCAGTTATTGCCTAGTTGGTGTTCCATCTAAAAACTCACTATTCCATTGATTGAGGTGTAGATCGAAAAAGCCAGCAACGCATGCTGGCTTTGGAATTCTTGTGCGCTTCTATTCGTCAGTGCGCTTTAACTATTAGTCGAGTTATACCAGTTTCATCTCTTGGATGATGTCTGAAGCAATTTCTGGCTTCGTGCTCGTTGGTTTCTCGTGTAAGTCTGATTTCAATTGTCCCTTACGGTTACTTAGGCCTGCTTCAAGTTTCTTGAGTGCTGAAGCGATAGCTGGATACATAACGTCATCTGTAGCTTTTGCGTTTACACGTACACCTTCGTAGTTGGTGAACACTTCAACCTGGTGTTGACCATGTTCTTTTGTGATGATGATGTCGCAGCTGATCAGTGATGGGAAATGGTTAGATATCTTCTCGAATTTACCTTCGATGTCTTTGCGTGACTCGTCGTTAATTGATACATGATGTGTTTGAACATTTATTTTCATAAATCATACCTTTCCAATGACTGTGTCATTTAAACGTAGCAAACATCGGTTAGTTTAACCAACTGCGAAATAGCACATGTGTGATTCACTTCAGTGTTATCAAATAATCTCCCTTTACTCCCTTGAAAGTCCGAAGAACTGATCGCATATTATGTTTCGTGTTTTCAATACATGTTCAAAAATACCTCACTCGCGAAGCATTCCTCTAATCTACCTTGCCAGCCTAGGTTTTATCGCCTTAACCAAACGTCAGCTCAAATACTTATTCTAGTTTAAGTTTTGTAAATCATTGCTAGTTTGATGCCGATAATGCTTTCTTTTTAAATCACTGCAGTTGATATAAAAAGTGTGGTTTATATAAAAAAGCAAAGCTCCGTGAATGCGACTATTGAATAAGGCAACTCTTGGCTGCCCTTATAGCGCCATCTGGTTTTAGCGATAGCTATTCTTCAAATTGGTAAGAAGAGGGCACCACAATGACGCCTTGTTTCGATATGTGAAAGCGTTTAGCGTCGGCAAGGTTATCAATACCGATTTGGGTGCCATCTGGCACTTTGACGTTCTTATCTATGAT
>NZ_JBFRVX010000234.1:0-855 GCF_041475345.1 Vibrio sp. 10N.222.48.A3
CAGCAAGACTGGGGGATATCCTGAGTCAACTCTACCTAGGTTCAGCAACACTTAAGCGCTTTGAAAGCGAAGGTAGCCATGCTGAAGATCTCCCATTAGTCCATTGGGGTATGCAAGACAGCTTGCGTCAAACTGAAGTCGCGATTGATGAGTTCTTGGCGAACTTCCCTAACCCTGTGATTGGTCAACTACTTCGCGTTGTGTTAATGCCATTTGGCCGTATCCGTCGTGCACCAAACGACAAGTTGGATAGCCAAGTCGCGCAAATCCTACAAACACCAAGTGAAACACGCTCTCGTATCGGCCGTGGCCAATACTTGGAAGCAACGGAATACAACCCTGTAGGCAAGATTGAAAAAGCGCTAGAAGTGATTCTTCAAGCTGAACCTCTGTTCGATAAGGTTTGTAAAGAAACACATCAAAAACGTGCTTTCTTACGACTCGACCTTGTCGCTCAGCTGGGACTTGAGAAAGGTATCTTAACGCAAGAAGAAGCAAATCTTCTGATTAGCGCTGAGGAACATAGACTGTACACAATTAACGTTGATGACTTCTCACCAGAGGAGCTTGCAGCAAAGACTCAGTACCCAGAACAATCGATTGATAACGTCGCTTAAGGTCAGAGACAGAAACAAAAACGGGACTCCTATGAGTCCCGTTTTTTTATTCATCACTTCATTGTCACAAATTTTAATGCTTACTATCTCGAGGCTTGCTCTATCTAAATTTAGTCTCTCGAGGTTTGTTGTCCCGAGGTTTACTCACTCAAGACAACAACCTCAAGACAACTCTAGGAATGCAGACTAGTTACTTAGGTGCCTTGAGCTGCATCTCGGGTAACGCTCTCTTCTTCGC
>NZ_JBFRVX010000235.1:0-3871 GCF_041475345.1 Vibrio sp. 10N.222.48.A3
CTGTAAAATTATTCTTTATTTTCAGTGTATTGCTGGTGTTTTTTGATTTGTTAACCTTACTTCTCAACAGGGTGGATAAATAATATAAACAGAGTTATCCACAGAACGCTTGCGTCTAAGAACAAAAAATAACAACAAATCGATTATAACGAATACAACCGAGTGAACGGATACAGATCGACAACATGGAATCCAACCAACAGACGTGGCATTCTTAACAGATAATTTCTGTACTTACTGGATTCACAAATATTATGGCTCGTATTCCTGATAATCCATTGATTCTGATCGATGGCTCTTCTTACCTATATCGCGCGTTCCATGCTTACCCTGGCACCATGAGCAATGGTGATATCCCAACGAACGCTGTTTATGGTGTAGTTAACATGCTACGCAGCATGATGCGTCAATTTGCTTCTGATCGTATTGCGGTTATTTTTGATGCGAAAGGGAAAACGTTCCGTGATGACATGTACCCAGAGTACAAAGCAAACCGCCCACCTATGCCTGACGATCTTCGTTGCCAGATAGAACCATTGCACAATGTGATTCGTGCGATGGGTTTGCCACTTATCTCTATTCCTGGCGTTGAAGCAGATGACGTGATTGGTACGTTGGCTTCTCAAGCTTCTGCGATGGGGATGCCTGTACTTATCAGTACTGGTGATAAAGATATGGCGCAGTTAGTTGATGACAACGTTACTCTGATCAACACCATGACCAACGTGGTAATGGATCGCGAAGGTGTGATTGAGAAGTTTGGTATCCCACCAGAACTGATCATCGATTACTTGGCACTGATGGGCGATAAAGTCGATAACATCCCTGGTGTTCCGGGTGTGGGTGACAAGACAGCGACGGCTTTACTACAAGGCATTGGTAGTATCGAAAAGTTGTATCAGAATCTTGATGATATTGCGGCGCTTGGTTTCCGCGGTTCGAAGACGATGGCTAAGAAGCTGGCTGATAATAAAGCCAATGCTGACATGTCCTACGAGCTTGCAACAATCAAGCTAGATGTTGAGCTTGAAGAGACGCCTGAGTCATTGGTAAAAGCTCAACCCAATATCGATGAGTTGATCAAGCTATACGGTCAATTGGTTTTCAAATCTTGGCTGAACGAGCTCCTTGAAGGTGGCAGCGGAGTGGTTGAGGCGGATGAGAAATCTTCCGCAGCGGGAGCTGGATCAGTACGTAGCAGCGCTTCTACTGTAGAGATGAATACGTCTGCCGTGACGATTGATCGTAGCAACTACGAAACGATTCTAGATGAAGCGTCATTCAATGTTTGGTTAGAAAAGCTTAAAGCAGCTGAATTGTTTGCTTTTGATACTGAGACAGACAGCCTTGATTACATGGTGGCGAACTTGGTCGGTCTATCATTTGCGACGGACGAGGGCGTTGCCGCTTACGTACCGGTTGCTCATGATTACCTAGATGCACCGCAACAGCTGGATCGTGATTGGGTACTTGAACAACTGAAACCGATTCTTGAAGATGATGCTCAAGCTAAAGTGGGTCAAAACCTGAAGTACGATATGAGTGTGCTAGCGCGCTACGGTATCGAGATGAAAGGCATCAAACACGATACCATGCTGGCGTCTTACGTTTTCAACAGCGTAGGTGGCAAGCATGATATGGACAGCCTAGCGCTGCGTTTCCTTCAGCACAGCTGCATCTCATTTGAGCAAATCGCAGGTAAAGGCAAGAAACAGCTTACTTTCAACCAGATTGAACTGGGTGAGGCGTCTCCATACGCTGCAGAAGATGCTGACGTGACACTACGTTTGCATAACCGCCTGATGGAAAACATCGAGCAAGATGAAAAGCTTAAAACCATCTATGAAGAAATCGAAGTACCGTTGATCCCTGTGATGTCTCGCATTGAACGCACTGGTGTATTCATTGATGACATGTTGCTAGGCGCTCAATCACAAGAGATTGCGGTTCGTCTGGATGAGCTAGAGCAGAAAGCTTACGAGATAGCAGAGCAAGAGTTCAATATGAACTCGCCAAAACAACTGCAAGCGATCCTGTTTGAGAAAATGGGTCTGCCAGTTATCAAGAAAACGCCATCAGGTGCACCTTCAACCAACGAAGAAGTGCTTCAAGAGCTGGCGCTTGATTACCCGCTACCTAAGTTGATCATTGAGTATCGTGGTCTTGCGAAGCTTAAGTCGACGTACACAGATAAACTGCCGAAGATGATCAACGCTGAGACTGGTCGTGTTCATACGTCTTATCATCAAGCGGTGACCGCGACGGGCCGTTTGTCTTCGACTGATCCAAACCTACAGAACATCCCAATTCGTAATGAAGAAGGTCGTCGTATCCGCCAAGCATTCGTTGCACAACATGGTTGGAAGATTCTAGCGGTCGATTACTCTCAAATTGAATTGCGTATCATGGCGCACCTATCAGGTGACAAAGCGCTGCTGGAAGCATTCCAACAAGGCAAAGATATCCACGCGGCAACGGCTGCTGAGATCATTGGTGTTGATATTGAGAGTGTGATCACTGAGCAGCGTCGTCGTGCTAAAGCGGTTAACTTTGGTCTTATCTACGGCATGAGTGCTTTTGGTTTGGCTAAGCAGCTAGGTATTCCTCGTGGCGAAGCACAACACTACATGGATACTTACTTTGAGCGTTACCCAGGTGTGATGCAGTATATGGAAGACACACGCAGCGCGGCTTCAGAGCAAGGCTTTGTTGAAACCATTTACGGTCGTCGTCTGCACCTTCCTGAGATTCAATCTCGAAATGGCATGCGTCGTAAGGCTGCTGAACGTGCGGCAATCAACGCGCCAATGCAGGGCACAGCAGCAGATATCATTAAGAAAGCGATGCTGTTGGTTGATGAATGGATTCAAGCGGAAGGCGATGGTCGTGTGAAACTGCTTATGCAAGTACACGATGAATTGGTCTTCGAAGTGGAAGAGTCAGCTTTAGCCGAAATTGAAAGTAAAGTACAAGAATTGATGGAATCCGCCGCAGAGCTAGAAGTACCGCTTGTCGCGGAAGCTGGCCACGGTGACAACTGGGATCAAGCCCACTAATCAGTTTTTGACCTTATTGAGTAAATTAGTATGAGCCAGTGCACAAACACTGGCTTTTTTTTGTCTCGAATAAAGTTAAGTCATAAGAAGATTTTGGGTGTTTTAATAAAACGTTCATGAAAAAAAACTACAAAAATGGTTTTCATTTCTGAGCAATTGTTGTACATTAAATCTTGTAGGGTACAGAGGTAAGATGTTCTATCTTTCAGACCTTTTGTTTCACGTTATTGGATTAGGCTGATTCAGCCGCCCCAGTCAGTATTTGACTGGGGCGTTTTTTCTTGTGCGAAAGAAAAATATCTCCAACCTACTATTCCCCCGTAAAATCTCCCATTTTTAGTGCCTTTTGTTACGCTTTCCCTAAGCTCCGTGATAAACACTTGATTGCCTTAGATCTGGAATTCAATCAGCAATTGGTAATTTTAATCCGTCTCTAAGTGCATTGTTTTATTCTTGAAAATAACTTTTATTTTACAAGTGACTCATAATGCATTGATCGTTTACGTCTTATTTATCAGTATATTGAGTGGGTGAATGCTCAATGTAGTCCATGATTTCCTGTTGTTTCTCTGTGCTGTATTTCAGAGCTTCGGCCGTGATCTGGATAGATTGCGCCATAGAAGAGATATTGTTGGTCGCTTCCACCAAGGTTTGCTGCATGGGTTTTAGGATAAGTAGATAGATAGCGGTCAACGCGATAACAATGACAGTGATAACGGCTGCCAACGCAATAATGATTTTAGTTTGGATATCATCTAGCAGTAATTGACTGGTTTTCTTAAAGGCGAGTCGAGATTGGTCTAAGACTTGTGGGA
>NZ_JBFRVX010000236.1:0-3288 GCF_041475345.1 Vibrio sp. 10N.222.48.A3
CATCACACCTCGCTGGCAATCTGACCGAGCACAATATTTATCCCAGGTCCAACGAGAGACGCTTTTTACCACCGCTAATACCTCACTGCATGGCAAAGACGGCTTACCCACCAAATTGGCATTATTGACATGTGCAAAGCTCTCTACACGGCATTTAAAATTCGTATAGCTGCCCTTTTCCCTTTCTTCGTCGACGATGTCATAAGCGAACCGGCGGGTACGTTCAAACAAAGTACAATTCCGGGAATAAGAAACGTCACGCTCTTGACGAAGCCACGGCCGCGTACTCTCCAGTTCCAGCGAATCCGCTAACTCGTTAAGTTCATAGACACTGCGGTGAAGTTCGGTTGTTTGCCACCAAGGATGAAAGGGCGTTTTGGCAACAGGCCCTGAATAACTCAAGTCCGCCTCCAGTCGCAAGGCTAACGCGCGATAAATGGCTTTGAGGTACTGAATGGGTTTGGAGCGAGCCTGATCGCTGGTACAGACAGGTACAATGGCATAAAAAAGGTGGGCTTTATTACTGGTACGGTTTCGGACAATCATATTGGGGGGCGGCAACCCTTCATCTTGCCAAATGTAGGGATTGGGGAAAGCTCGGTGTTCATGATCAATATCGAAAACCATCCACGCCTGCATCTCTTTTCGATTGACCTGCATATACGGCCATCTGACGGCGTAGTTTCGAGGTCGAATTAGCATCGCGGTTTTGTTGTCACTGCACCTCGACAAATAAGGCGCTTCCTCAAGCAGCCGGCTCAAACACGACATAGACGAAGACGCAGCGTATTCAGAATGAGCCGTCATCGGCTCGCCCTCACCGTCCCTAGTCCACGTTGACTTCCAGACTCGCTCTGGATAAACACCCTTTCCAAGGCCTCGTACGTTACGACCGAGTTGACGCTCTTAGTGGCGCCCAATAAGCCTGTCGAACCTGATGAATCCTTTCCATTCAGGCGTTCAATTGCTAAGTGTTCGTCATTTCCCCTCACCCCACTTTTCACATGACAGCGGAATGCATCACGCCATTGGTCTTCGCTCACTACCGCTAGATAGAAGACCGCTTCTTGGCTTGTTTGAAGCACCTTACCGCCTATGACCGCCCACTCATGATTATTCATCACGTTTTCCTTGGCTAACAGGCTCTCCTTTGGGAGCAGCCAATGACGTTACTCAGGCTAAGGACAACGCGTTAAAGCCAACGCTGTCTGATTCTTTGCATTCGCTTTTCAAGACCGAATAAACGAATTCGCAGCCGTACTTGTTCAAACACCCGATTCGAATGCCTTAATTGATACGTTAACCTCATCCACTCAACCAATAATGGCGAAAGTTGACGGTCACATAACTCGCGTCGGATGCGCCTGATATAGCGAAGGCCTCTTCGCTTATCTTCCTCTGTTAATCCATGACCAGACCTTTCAGAAGATGGCTTATGATCCGGAGCAATGAGCATCACCCCTCCGAATGAATACTTGAAACTGATATACCACTAGCGCCCACCTTTCCGCCCTATCGCTTTGAGCAGACCAACACCTTGATTCAGTTTTTCCAAACTATTGAGGAGCAAAACCTGACCGCTGATATTCGCGTGTACGGTCTGAACAATCTCATATTTCTGTGCCCGAGTAAGCCTAGGCTTTCCTGCATACTCCAAAGCCATTCGAGACAACTCCCCCGAATGGGTCGAGCTCTCTAGTGCGCACAAAACAAAGGCATCATCGGTAGTGTTGGGCGGTATATAAGCGGTGACCACCCCAAGTCCAAGAAGTAAGCTGTTTACAATAATGTGATTACCGCTCACTTTGGCGAGAGTGATGGCTTCAACACAACTCAGGACATGAGGCTGATCAGGATTAAGTTTATTCCGCAGCATGGTCGGACTCATCCCTATGACCTCTGCCAGCCTAGCCATATTCTCTGACCTAGCGAACACGCAACACGCCTCATTAAAGGCCCCTTGTTTTGTGCGAGAAAATTCGCCTATTGAGTCAATTCCGTTCATAACCAATACTCAATTGAAGAAAGACGAGATGACAACGAAACTCCAACCAAGAATGTTAGCCCCAACGGACAAAGCTCTTTGGTCGAAGTTATGAAAGATAAACGCATGGCTATTTACCCCATTCTCTCCAACGTTTCACGCGTTGCCATTTCTAGCAACATGACCATATTGATGAGAGGGGTTTCTTTACCTTTTGCTTTAGTTTTAATAGGTAAGCGACCATCAGCTACCCAATCCATGATGGTGCGTTTCGGCATTCCGGAGAACTGAGAGTATTGGTCGTACGTCATGAAAGGCGTATTTAGGACTACTTGATATGAGAGCATAGTGATATCCTATTCTGTTATTGAATGTTTAATTTCGGAATGACGAGTTGCACCCCACCATTTCGGACTCAATTGCGATTATTGATCACATATGAATAACAAGCAACTTAAAATAGACCAAATATCGTATTTGGGAGGTAGAGATATTATCAAGAAGTTGATAGATATCACGAATTCAGACCGCCAACAGGACGTAGCAGACGTATTTGGCATCCCAAAATCAACAATCGCGACTTGGCGACAGAGAAACCTTACTCCCTTTGAAATTGCAGTAAGGACTCATTTGAGCACTGGAGTCTCACTTGAATGGTTACTTCTAGATAAAGGCGAACCGTACCCTAAAACACCAACCCAAAAGCATATTAATAAGAAGAACGAATCGAAAACTCTTTTCGATATCGACTGTTTCTCTATTGACGACGGTAAATTGGTTGGGAAAGGGATACTTGCATTCGATAAAGCTCTTCTAGACGAGTTAGGTGTAAGTAATGTAATAGCAATCAAAGATGGAACTACTACGTTCCTTATAAATAAAGAATCTCACCATGCAGTAAGCGGTACATACCTAGTTGATATGGACGGCCTACTCTCGCTAAACGACATCCAGCGCTTACCAGGCAAAAAACTAGCAATCAGCTTTAACGGTTCGACTCTAACCGTCGAAGAAGATGAAGTAAGGGTTGTAGGTAGAGTTGCGTTAGTGATGGAAAAGCGTTAACTGTTGCACTCATCTGTTTGAGAGCACTGCAGTTAATTTGATTAATAGCGTCACCGATACTTAACGAGCCTATTATCACCCTACCCTCGTGAGAAGTTGCACTTGCAAACTAAAAAAGGCTGCCTTATGGCAGCCTTCTTCTTTGGCTCAATGTTGATCGTTGTGCAATCTCTAAGTAGTCCTGAAACATTTTTAGACAAAAACGATTTAGACCTATAGCCCTAAATCGTTTATACAAG
>NZ_JBFRVX010000237.1:0-5740 GCF_041475345.1 Vibrio sp. 10N.222.48.A3
GTGTTACAAAAATGTAAACGGTTGTTTGAACTTTTGGTGATTGAGTTATATTGTGGTCAGACCACAAGTCTATTATTATATCCTTGTGGTCTGACCACAATATAACTCAATCACCAAAAGTTCAAACAACCGTTTACATTTTTGTAACACCGATCATAATGCAGGACGCATTAATCGTTCAGAAACCCTTAATTTGACTACACTTAATGAGAATATATATCGATTAACAATTCTTGGTGTAGTTTGAGCTAGGGAATTATCGTAGGATACTAAGCAGTTCATATTATTGAGATTAATAGTACTGTTGCTTGTTAAAGCCACGTGATCTCACTGCGGAGACATAATGAAAAAGATATTCAAATTTATAGGCATGATCTTTAAAGGGATTTGGAAGCTCATCACGTTTGTGCGTCTTGCGCTGGTTAACCTTTTCTTTTTACTCAGTATCGCCATCATCTACTTTGTATACTTCCACTCAGACACAACTCAACCCACTGTTCCACAGGAATCGGCTTTAGTACTTAACCTGTCTGGCCCTATCGTGGAGCAAAGTCGCTATATCAATCCGATGGATTCGGTCACGGGTTCACTGCTTGGCAAAGACCTTCCAAAAGAAAATGTCCTGTTTGATATTGTTGAAACAATTCGCTACGCCAAAGACGATGACAAGGTAACTGGTATCGTTTTAGCACTGAAAGAGTTGCCAGAAACCAATCTGACCAAGCTGCGCTACATAGCTAAAGCACTTAACGAGTTCAAAGCAACTGGCAAACCAATTTATGCGGTAGGTGACTTTTATAACCAAAGCCAATACTACCTAGCCAGCTACGCAACTAAAGTCTTCTTATCGCCTGACGGCGGCGTGCTGCTTAAAGGCTATAGTGCTTACTCGCTATTCTACAAAACTCTATTAGAGAAGCTTGACGTAAATACACATGTATTCCGCGTCGGTACTTATAAGTCTGCAATCGAACCTTTCATTCGCGACGATATGTCAGACGCAGCGAAAGAGTCAGCTTCTCGTTGGTTAGGTCAACTGTGGGGAGCATACGTTGATGACGTAAGCAACAACCGCCAGATCGATGCTAAAACCTTGAACCCAAGCATGGACTCTTTCTTAAAAGACCTTGAGTCGGTTGATGGCGATATCGCAAAACTGGCAGAGAAGCTTGGTTTAGTTGACGAACTGGCAACTCGCCAACAAGTTCGTCTAGAGCTCGCAGACGTCTTCGGCAGTGACGGTCAAGACAGCTATAACGCGTTGGGGTACTACGAGTACCGTACAACCATGCTTCCTGACCTAACAAGTGAATCGCACGATGTCGCTGTAATTGTTGCTAGCGGCGCAATTATGGATGGCAAACAGCCACGTGGCACCGTTGGTGGTGATACCACGGCCGCACTACTTCGCCAAGCGCGCAACGACGACAAAGTAAAAGCGGTTGTACTTCGTGTAGACAGCCCAGGTGGTAGCGCGTTTGCTTCAGAAGTTATCCGCAATGAAATAGAAGCGATCAAGCAAGCAGGTAAACCTGTTGTGGTTTCTATGTCTAGCCTTGCCGCTTCGGGTGGTTATTGGATCTCGATGGGCGCAGACAAGATTTTGGCTCAACCAACCACACTAACAGGCTCGATCGGTATCTTCAGTGTTATCACGACCTTTGAGAAAGGCTTGAACGATATCGGCGTTTACACCGATGGCGTTGGTACGTCGCCTTTCTCTGGCCTTGGTATTACAACAGGGCTTAGCGACGGCGCGAAAGATGCGTTCCAAATGGGCATTGAAAACGGTTACCGCCGATTCATCAGCCTAGTTGGAGAAAACCGTGGCATGGAAGTCGATACTGTAGACAAGATTGCTCAAGGCCGAGTATGGACAGGCCAAGATGCAATCGAGAAAGGTCTAGTCGATGAAATTGGTGATTTTGATGATGCGATTACAGCTGCGGCTTCACTTGCAGAGCTTGAAACCTACAATATCTACTGGGTAGAAGAGCCTCTTTCAGCCACTGAACTATTTATTCAAGAATTTATGAACCAAGTTCAGGTGTCGATAGGCCTTGATATTCAGTCAATGATTCCAAGCAGTTTACAGCCTATTACTCAACAGTTAGCCCAAGATAGCCAACTGTTAGGTAACTTTAACGACCCACAAGGCCGATATGCTTTTTGCTTAAACTGCCAAGTTCAATAAGATAAGCTCAACGCTTTGTTATCAAGAGGCGCCTCTGTGTGAGGCGCCTCTTTTTATTGCATGATAATTCGCTATAATCGCCCCCCTGTTCCCTATATCACACTAAGTATTAATCGCCATGGAAAGAAAACACATCTATATCGCGTATACCGGCGGCACAATTGGCATGCAGAAGTCTTTGGACCACGGCTATGTCCCAGTCGCAGGTTTTATGGATAAGCAGCTAGCAGGCATGCCTGAATTCCATCGCCCAGAAATGCCTGAGTACACCATTCATGAATACTCTCCATTAATGGACTCTTCAGATATGACGCCACTTGATTGGCAGACTATCGCTGATGATATTCGCGCGAACTACGATAAGTACGATGGTTTCGTTATCCTGCACGGTACAGACACTATGGCTTACACCGCCTCTGCTCTGTCTTTCATGCTGGAAAACCTCGGCAAACCTGTGATTGTTACGGGCTCTCAGATCCCATTAGCAGAATTACGTTCAGACGGACAAGCAAACCTGCTTAATGCTCTGCACATTGCAGCGAACTATCCGATCAACGAAGTGACACTGTTCTTCAACAACAAGTTGATGCGCGGTAACCGCAGTACAAAATCACACGCTGATGGCTTCAATGCGTTTACCTCTCCAAACCTAACTCCATTGCTAGAAGCGGGTATCAATATCCAGATCAGCAATAACGTTAAGGTAAACGAACAACCTGAAGGTGCTTTCAAGGTTCATAACATTACTCCGCAACCCATCGGTGTAATTACAATGTACCCAGGAATCTCGCATGAGGTGATTCGCAACACGCTACTACAGCCTGTAAATGCAATGATTCTGCTTACTTTTGGTGTTGGTAACGCACCGCAAAATCAAGAACTACTTCAACACTTAAAAGATGCCTCAGAGCGAGGTGTGATTGTGGTGAACCTAACTCAGTGTTTGGCAGGTAAAGTCAACATGGGTGGTTACGCGACGGGTTGTGCACTAGCAGAATCGGGCGTTATCAGTGGTTACGATATGACACCAGAAGCATCACTGGCGAAATTACATTATCTATTGAGCCAAGATTTAAGCTACGAAGAAGTGAAGGCTCAAATGCAACAAGTGTTACGCGGTGAGATGAGCTTATAAGCCTATCCTGCGATTCGTTTAGCCGAGGGCTTACCTTTAATCAAGCCCTCACGTAAACCTGAACTAAATCGTATTATTGTTTATAAATAAACAGCTTAACAGTCAAAAAGGGGTGGCACAGTGCCACCCCTTTGTTGTAATTTAAGCCTAATGATTAGGATTAACTCTAACAATATCTTCTTGGTCGGACTTAAACTGCTTCTTTAGTTCAGACTTTGATTTAAAGCTAATTTCTCCGCCGGCTGCAATTGTCATATGTTGAGCTTCAGAGTTATGTTTCGATTGATACAACATAACCGCCTGCATACACGAGTCGCGCTGCTCTTTAGAGAGCGCCGTTCCTTCTGGCCATTTCCCCGTTTCAACTGCATAGTTTAAACGTTCGTAGACCTCGGGGGTCATTGCGCTAAGAAGTTGTTCTGCATCCATGGTAAGGCCTTAGTTTTAACAATTTTCACCAGAAAATAACCCGTATCAGAATTGAGTCAAGAACCTGACTGAAAATAAGTGTATTTGATCACAAGTGAAGGAATATGAAAATTATGAAATGGTTGGTACTAAGCCTATTGCCTTTCACTCTGGTTGGGTGTTTTGACGGGAACAAAAATACCGCTCAATTGTGCGAAAGCAACCCGTGGCTTCAGTGTGAAAAGTTAAATATGAACGACGGACAGTGCCGTGTCGCACGTACCGACCTCGTCTGGCATCGATTTGAAGCAAAAGAAAACCCCAGCGATACCAATAAGATTAAAGAATTCGAATTAGTCTCTGCTTACAAAAAGTGTCTAGAGCTTGCTGCACAGATCGAAACGATTGATCAATCCAAACTTCAAGAACGTCGCTTCATCTCCTTAATGAATAGTATCGAAGAGTCTGAACGTATTGTTAACGAACTCTCGCGATCAAATACCCCGGAAACGCTTTATTTTATGTGGTCACAAACTGGGGATACCAACGCAAGACGCAGTTTCCTGCAATTAGAAGGGACAGAAGCATTAAACACAGCAGAGATGCAATATGCGCTAGCCACTTTTTATACTACCCGTGACCATGAAAAAACGCTTAAGCTACTCAATAATGCGTTAACGCTTTCTAATGGTTCGAAGGTCAACACCGAGATCTTCAAATCGATGGCGAGTATCAACCACAGCCTTGGGCATATGGAAAAAGCGTACGTCTGGGCAATGGTTGCCAAGAACTTTGATGTGCCTATTGCTTCGGAAGCAGAACTTACCGTGTTGTACCGTTTCGATGAGTCAACATACGAACAACTAAATGAAGACGCGGACAATATAGTCGACGCTATTGAAGATGAGGTTTACAGCCCTTCGATTGTCCCTCGTTACTGATCGCACTGTTCTCGTTTTCTAGTCCAAACGTTCTATTCACGAGCTTTCAAAAAAACAGCTACCATGATGGTAGCTGTTTTCGTTTGTGCTAGAAATAACTCTGAAATACTGAGCTACTGGGCAGTTCAGTACCACTCAATCAACAAATACGCCTGTAAGGATTAGACAATTGTGACAAGTTATTTGGTAGTTTCGTCATTTTTGTTGAAAATTAACGACACAGAATTAACACAGAACCGTTCACCGGTTGTCTTCGGACCATCAGGAAAAACGTGACCTAAATGGCTATCACAAGCGGTACAACGGATCTCTACACGCTTCATTCCGTGACTTAGATCTTCTATATAGCGTACTGCTTCATCATTCACTGGGGCATCAAAGCTTGGCCAACCGCACCCTGAATCATATTTGTTATCCGACAGAAACAAAGGGCTTTCACAGCATGTGCAGCTATAGACACCCGTCTTATGGTTGTGCAGTAACTTACCGCTATATGGGGCTTCGGTACCACGTTGACGACACACAGAAAATTCATCGTCCGTTAGGCGTTCACGCCAGTATTCATCAGGCTTTATCATATTTCCTCCCTTTTGAATCACGTTAATATCTCTCCACATTATCAGTTATTATATTTACTTTTTTCTATAAAGGCTTGCATATGAGTCGTTTTGTAGCACATACTTTCTCACCAGGAAACATTGTACATATACACTCATAAGTGAATCATCATTTAGAGGTATTTTACCCAACTGGAAGGGTACAGAGCCACTCGCAATGGTCAATTTTCAACCACTTACACCCAATTGTTAAGAAAAGCGTCGCTTTTTTTTGACATTAAACAAGTTAAGTCGGATTATCTATTGCAGATGTATACTGGATTCTGTAATTTTACTACCAGTTATCTTTAATCAGAAATTAAGTTGTGGAGCAACTACAATGACTATCAAAGTAGGTATTAACGGTTTTGGCCGTATCGGCCGTTTCGTATTCCGCGCAGCTCAAGAGCGTGCAGACATCGAAGTAGTAGGTATTAACGATCTAATCGACGTAGAGTACATGGCA
>NZ_JBFRVX010000238.1:0-12191 GCF_041475345.1 Vibrio sp. 10N.222.48.A3
CAATAAGCGGGGCTTTTTTACGTTTTTTTGTGCTTACTGATTGCGAAGCGTTGTTGTTCTCTGTCATTTTTTATTTCTCATTTTGTTTTTATTTAGATGTAACGAATTGTAAATGAATTCGATTGATTGATAAGATAGGAAAAAAGGGAAACACTGTTGCATGAATCTTACTAATAGGGCTTTGGGAGAAGTACGATGGACTTAAATGCTGTGACTGTTTTTACACAAGTTGTTGATTGTGGGAGTTTCACGCACGCAGCTGAAGCATTGAACATGACCAAGTCGACCGTCAGCCGAAAGCTAGACGAGCTGGAACAGCACCTAGGTGTGAGGTTGATCACTCGTTCGACACGAAGTTTAGTTTTAACGCCAGAGGGTGAGCGCTTTTATCAGTCGAGCATGCAGATGCAAGAGATCATGAACCAAGCTGAGTTAGAGGTTTCTGCCAATCAGGATTTGATCCGAGGGCAGTTGAATGTTGTGTTGCCTGTCGAATTGGGGCATCAAGTATTAGCCACATACATCCACAGTTTCCTAAAAGAGCACCCAAACGTGACTTTGAACTTAGAACTGTCGAATCGAGAAGTCGACATCATTGCGGAGGGGATCGATCTTTACGCACAAATTGGTGAGCTAGTGGACTCGAGCTTGGTTTCTCGTTACCTCACAACATCGAAGCGTGTATTGGTAGCCAGCCCTGAGTATTTAGAACAGTTCGGTGAAATCTCTTCACCCGATGACCTTAAGCCTCCATTTAGGATGATTGAGGTCGTGAACAAGGCGGCACGTCTACCTAAGTGGCATTTGCAATTAGAAGGCGGTGAGTCGATTTTGATCGATCTACCGTGTCAGTTGCGGGTGAATACCATCACGGCATGTCTAACAGCGTGTGTGGATGGGCTCGGCTTGGCGGTGCTTCCTGAATTCATTTGTCGGGAACACTTCAAGACAGGTAAGCTGATTCGCTTGTTACCTGAATATGAGATGCCAGAAGTTTCAGTAAGCCTAGTGTATGCAGACAGACAGTTGATGCCGAAACGTAAGAAGGTCTTTATCGACTATCTACTGACTGCTTTTCAAAATAGGAAGCACAAGTAACGGGCTGAACATTAGCGGTTAAATAAGTGCTTAAGCTTCCTATTATTCGTTTTTGTCTAAACCGTATCGAAGCTAACTATGATTGGGCTGCCAGTCGACGACTTGCCCATTCGCCAATATAGCTTTGACCGATAGGGCAGCAATATCGATACCGTTGTAACGAAATGCCTTGTTAGAGAAGTTGGCAATGATCTTACTCCCGTCACTGAACTCGGTTTGTTGAACTTCGCCGCTTTTGTCTAACCAGTCGAAATCGACTAACTGTTTATCCCATAACTGTTCGTGCATCGGTTCAAAGCCATCTTGATAGTGTTTGAGTGCTTTGATCCTTGGACTTGAACTTGATAAAGCTTCATCTCTGGTCAAGTGAACCATCGGTGGTGTGTTGTACAACATGGCGGTTAAGTCTCTTTCTGCTTGTACATTAGTGAACTTAAGGCTGTCTGAGTGCCAATGGTGCGTATTGATTACTTCATCATGGAAAACGGCTTGGTAAAGCGGAATTCGATATTGAGGCGAAAACAGCAATGACTTGTAGGGTTCTTTGACCTTAGCTGACTTGAAGAAAAAGTCAGGTTTATGGTCTGGATACCAACGACCCAAGTAATAAGGTGATTGTAGGTCTTCTTTCATCTCTTTGTCTGACCAACCAAAGCCGACCGTTTCTAAGCCGTGTGCAAAAGCGATGCCTTTTGTCGTCAGGCTATTACCATCTTCAGAACCAAGCACCAAATCGGGTTGATCGCTTAACCACTGCATTCGGTTATTGAAGGCAGAAAGCATATCCGTCTCACTGCTATTATCGCTGTAGTCCTCACGCGCCATCGCAGTCGCATCAACATCTAGGAACAGGCTATTGAAGTGACCAAAACGCATGATGTCTACGGCGCGCTGTTTTACATAATCCAAATGGCAATTCGGGTTCAAGTAAAAACCGTTTCCTCGAAACCCTTTTTTTAGGCTGCCATCCGCCATTTCAATCGCACAACTTTCACGCATCGGTTTTGGTAATTGGGCGGTTAGCCAGTTGTCATTGAGCTTCGCAGGGATGGCTGTGTTGTAGGAGTCATAGGTTCCAACCAGATAACCAGATTGCTTAGCCAGTTCTACTGCATTCGGTTGATAGAATGCTGGCATCCAGTTATCAAAACCTAACCAAAGCTTATTCAAGCCCGCTTTGTTTAGATTGTTGACCATGCCTGATGACAAGGCTTGTCCCCAAGTATCCGGTGCATTGAGATAAGAAGAGGCATGCTTAATCAACCAGCTTTTCTTGCTCTGAGCAGCGGTGTGTTGAGCTTTTATGGTGTTATCAGGCAGTGTTGGCGTTGCAACAGGATACAAGCTTTGTAATGACTGGTTAATAGAGTCCAACAACAGTTGTTTGTGATACTGGCTAAACCAATCTTTGCCTTTAGACAGAGGGGATAACTCACGCTTCGCTTCACTTGAAATGTTTAATTGAGAGTCTTCGAGATACCAGGCTTTTAATCCCCACCAGTCTCTCACATCTTGGATACTTAAAGCATCTTTACCAAACAAGTAGACGTGGCTTGCGCCGATTAGCTTATTTACATCTGGGTTACGCTTTTGCTTTTCGACAAACGATTCAGAGAGACCATTCTCAATACGCCAATCACGGTATTGTTTAGCACCATCTAACCAAGAGTCTCCAAGTGTTATCCGAACCGTAAAAGGCCGTGATTGATTCAGCGTTGTAAATTGGTGTGAAGCGCTCATATCAATCTTGGTCTTCTCATCAGAGGACGTATCCGACGATACATCAGAAAAGAACAATTGGTTGTTGGTTGGGGTAATCATCTGATAACTGATGAATTGATCGTTCTGTTGTACCGTCCAAAAAGGCATTTTTAAGTCTTGAGTGGTGTTGCTTCCAGAATGGTTGTCGACTAGGTAATTGGCCCACTGCTTATTGTTGGTAGGAACGCGCATACCCTCACTAAAGGGCAGAAATAGAGTCTGAGTTTGTTGTTCTGCTAGGTCAAACCAAACGAGTTCAATGGGTTGGTTTCGTTTTACTTGTGTGTTTTCAGGTAAGGTGAATTGGACAAGAAGATTATGTTCCTTCAACTCAGCTTCAACATTGATTCCACTCGGCATGAGTGTCCAAGATGCCTTGGTTTTTGAGTCTATGACTAGGTGAGTAACTTTTTGAGGTTGACGATCAACGGTCAAAGCAGCGCTATTCACACTTAAGCCATTCCAATCTATCGCTAATGTTTTTGTTGAAATCGACACTATATTGCTGGCGTTAATGTTGTTGGTGTGGCTATTGCTGATAAGAGTGACTTGATTATCTTGTGCGTTTGCCGAGAGCGCACAAGTCGTGAATAGAGCTGCAATAGCAAAAGACGTAAAATTAAGTTGATGACGAACGTTGACCATATCTAGATTCCGTAAAGGGTAAGTACGGTCATTACACCCAAATCGCGTTGGTATTTTGTCACCTATATGTCTCTATTTTTTCCCTTCGGTGTTTAATGCCATTGTATAGCGAGCTTAACTTAGAAAGGCATCGCGACACGCTGTACATATTGGATTTCAATCGCACCTTGGTATTCAAACATTTCAACCGATGCACTCAAGTGTTTAGCTTCAGATCCGGTTGGGCTTTCTGTAGGAAGAGATGCTTGCGTTGTTTTGATTGGCACCTTGAAACCTAGCATATCGTAGTTTTCGTCAAACCACTGCCAACTGACATTGGCGTCTGGGCAGCTGTCGATTATCTCAGGCGGTGTTACCACAATGTGAGGGTCGTTGAGTTTGCTTTCGAGTGTTAGCCATCGCTTGTTGTCGTCTAAAGCAACAATAATAGGGTAGTTGTTCGAACCTATCGTTAACTGATAAACACCCGATTCCGGTTTGATGAGCATCTCACTGGTTTCAATCTCTTGATATTCGACATCAGAATTGAGTTGTCCTTCGATAACCACTTTTCCATCAGGCGAGACCAGAGAAATACGTTGTGTTTGATCTTCTAACACTTCGTTGAGTTGCTCCGCAGACACTTTGATCTGATAGCCTTGTGATGAAAGACCGTGGCGCTTGATAAAGCTAACTTGAATGTGGTTGTTGGGTGTAGCACTTTGTTCAAGAGTGCTTCCACATTGAGTCCGACTCAGGATCTCTTGTTTAACGGGTAGCCAAAGTTGGCTATTAAGCTCTGCCTGATCAAGCGCGATTTGCAGTTCTTGCCATGCCACTTGCGGTTGATCATCGAGCAGTGATTGATAGGTGTGTTGCAATGGCGTGTCTGTAAACCAAGCCGCATTACACGCAAAGGGCATTGTAAAGGGTAATGTGCAGAACAGTGTTGTTAATAAGCTTACTTTCATTGTGATTCCCCAACCAAACGATAACCAACCCCACGATGCGTTTCTAGTTTCAGCGTTGGTAGCTTTTGACGTAAACGCAGTATGTGGTTATCAACGGTTCTTGTGCTTGGGAAGGCTTGATAACCCCAGATTTTATTCAATAACTCATCTCGGTGGAACACGCGCCCTTGGTTTTGAACAAACAAAACTAATAGCTGAAACTCTTTAGGTTTCAACGTGATTGGGCTTTCATCCAGATAAGCGATCCGTTCCGACAAGTTGATTTGGATATTTGCGTAATCTAAATGGCTAACACCTAACGGCCGAAGCTGCGTAATGACTCTAGCAAGCAATTCATCATTCGAAAATGGCTTAGTCACGTAATCCTTGGCACCTGCCATTAAACCTTCAACACGTTGTTGAACTTCAACTTTGGCGGTCAACACTATCACAGGTAGCGCTTTGATCAGTAACCAATTAGGCAAGTGTCGCAAGCTGTCGCCGTCTTCAAGTTGTCGATCAAGCACCACGAGATCGGCTCGTAACCACAGCTTACCGGCACTCTGAGCATCTTGCACCCAAAGGCATTGATAACCATTGGACTCAAAGAAGCTGACGAGGCCTTGCCCAAGCAGTTGGTCGTCTTCAATCAGCAGTAGGGTGTTCATAAGCGATTTCCAAAATACATCGAGTTGGATTACGGAGAATGATGAGACGGCCATTCGCTTGTTTCATCAAGTGTTCGACAATAGTCAGGCCAATGCCCATATTATCTTGTTTGTGATTGGCGCACCGTGTTGTTCTTGAAATAAGTCGTTGTATCAAAGAGGGGAAGTGACCCTCATCTTGTACTTCTATTCTCAGTTTATCTGAAAGGGAGATCTTAACTAAAACCTTACCTTGTCCATGCTGCTTAGCATTCTTGATTAAGTTATCAAGACAGATGGTCAGCCAGTAATAAGGCAGGTTAAGTTCAACATCTCTTGCTTCACATTGATAAGCAATATTGTGCTTTTCGCAGACATGGTCGAGCCACTCTTCCAATGATGCGTTTTGCTTCAACAAAGGCTCCGACTGATCCGAACTTAGATACACTTTGCTGTTTTCGGTGAGCTGAGAAAGCCTTTGATAGTCTGAAATTAAACGCCAAACTGCCCCTTGGATCTCATCGGGAAAATCGTCGTAGCGGTTTCTGAACATTTCGACGGTTAGACCTAGGCTAGTAATTGGCGTGCGCAGTTCATGAGTAAGAAGCTGTAAAATGAACTGCCTCTCTTTTCGTTGTTTTGTTCTTAGGTATAAGACTCTACCTAGGCCGGAAATCAACGTTAACAGCAATGTAAAGATCAACGTTTTCATGATCAGATTGTCATTGCTAGGCTCGCTTAAGCACACGTTGCTGTAACGAAAAGTGCAGGTTTCACCCGTCAAAGACACCTCTTGCCGCTCTGCAATAGGTTGCCAAACATTTAAGGGAATGGCTTTCCAGCCTTGTTCGCCACTTAACCAAAGCACATCGTCCTGTTGCCAAGCTCGGTATCCACTGAGCAGTGCTTCTCTGCCTTGTGCACTTAGGTTTTCTAGCTGGTTATATAAAGGGTGCTGCGGGTTGGTAAGACTCAAAAATGGGCGTATCTGCTCGGTCACATCTGGGTAAGCGGCTAAATAACGATCAGCAAAACTGCCACCTGCAGGGTGTCGTTTGGAGTGTGCTGCAAACCAAATGGAATCCAATGCTTGTTGCTGACACAAAGCGAGCTCAAACTCGATGGCATCATCTAATGAAGGGTTATTGCTTTCAATCGCTCGGCAGTGATCTTGTATTGACGCTAACGCTGCGATGTCGTCCCAACTGAATTGGTTGAAATCAGGATAGCGGCTACGTTCATGAAGCAGAACTTTCGGATACTGAGCCAACTCTTGTTGAGAGACTAGGATTGGGGATGATTGCCAGCTCAGTTGATACAGGGTTTGCCACTTGTCTTGCAAACTTTGGGCATTGGCTAGAGTTGGGAGCCAAAAGATCAAGCCAAGGGCTAAGGTAAACCTGCGCATCCAATCATTCTCGTTAAAAGTCGTGGGGAGAGTCTAAAGAGTTTTGGATGCGATTTGTAACCTGAATGTCAACAAGTGTTCTTTTAACAACAAATTGTCGAGTGGGTCATGCTTTTAAATAATAAAGTAAAAATACAGTAAGTATCATTTGTTTGGGTTAAATTAGATAATTGTGTACTTATTGTCATCACTGGGCGTGTGGAGGGAACTATACTGGACTCATACCTAATAAGAGGAACTATCATGAAACTCATCATCAAATCAGTATTAGCAATTAGTATTTTGGCGGCAGGCTCTGCTCAAGCGTTCGAATTAATCAGCAACGATATTCAAGAAGGTCACCCAATGGCGAAGACCTTTGAATACTCAAGTTGGGGTTGTGACGGCGGTAACCTATCACCACAATTGATGTGGAAAGATGCTCCAGCAGGAACCAAAAGCTTTGCAGTCACGGCTTATGATCCAGACGCTCCGACTGAAAGTGGTTTCTGGCACTGGGTCGCGTTTGATATTCCAGCAACAGTGAGCGACCTACCTCGCGGTGTCGATATCTCTAAAGTGGGTGGCAAAGAAGGCCGAATCGATTATGGAACGGTAGGTTTCGGTGGCGCTTGTCCTCCAGAAAAAGATGGTATGCACCGTTATCAATTCACGGTTTGGGCATTACCAACGGACAAACTTAACCTAGACGAAAACACGCCGTCGGCAGTGGTTGGATTCACGTTGAACAGCATGGCTTTAGACAAAGCGAAACTGACGGCAACTTATACACGCTAATAGCTTATGTACGTTAAAAGCTTATACACGTACATAATAAGCAAATAAGCAAATAAGCAAATAAGGGGATGAGATGAATCAATATCAAGTGACGATCTTTCGTGCAGAGCAGTTACAAAAACTGCGTAATGTGAGGATTCTATCCCCTAGTATTATTCAGATCATTACAGGCAGTAAGCGCCTGTTTTGGAAAGACTCAGCGGCAGAACTCTCACATTCTGAGCTGCTGTTGTGTGAGGCATCAGCGTCATTGAGTTTTGAGAACATGCCCCACAAAGGGCGTTTCCTTTCGCGTGTATTCAGTTTTCATTTCCAACCGACGCAAGCAATGCTCGATCTGAGTGAGGATCGAGCAATTGAACTGGATTTACCCACCGTGGAGGCAGATCGAGGTTTGCAAGATTCTCTCAATGCGTTGTTTTCGTTTGATCGTCAGAGCATGAGTGAACAAACCCAACAATTTTGGTTGCAGGGTTTGTATCAGCAATTAGCCGAGAAGGGCGTGTTGCATCGATTGTTTATTAGCTCAAACGTTTCGTTTAGCCAGAAACTTAGCCACTACCTTTCGCATTCACCGGACGAGAAACATCCGTTAGAGTCGGTAGCAGAGCGCTTTGCGATGAGTCGCGCCACGCTTATCCGAAAGCTCAAACTGGAAGGTATGCAATATCGTGAGGTGTTGGCTGAAGTTCGGTTGAGTCACGCACTTTATCTGATGCAAAACGGACAGCAGAATGTGGCGATGTTGGCCCAGTCTTGCGGTTACCAATCGGAAGGACGTTTTAGTCAGCGCTTTAAAGGAAAATTTGGTTTATCGCCTAGTGAGTACATCAAGACAGTGGTCAGCAATTAAGTCGTAAGACGTATCGAGCAAAGTAAGCCTAGTTAATTACAGGTCATTGAATAATTAAATAAATACCGTTTTAATAAGCTCAAAACCAAATGTTTGTAAGAGCGCAGATTGCTGTGTACCAGAGATGATGGCGCTATACCAGAGAAGGTCACCCATGACTGATTTGAACCCAAAAAGTGAATTAAATATAGAGAAGCTCACCAACGATTTCCCGTTGTTAAAACAACTTATAGCGTTAGAAGAAGTGAGTTGGTTTAACCCAAACATCACGACGTTAGAACAGGGTTTACCTTATGTGGGGTTAAGCGAAGAGGACATTCAAGATGCAAGCCTGCGATTACAAAGGTTTGCCTCTTATCTGGCGAAGGCATTCCCTGAAACACAAGTCACCAATGGCATCATCGAATCTGAGCTTATCGATATCCCTGCAATGAAGTTAGCATTAGAAGCTCATTATCAGCAGCCAATAAAAGGGCGTTTGATGATGAAGAAAGACAGCCATTTACCGATTTCAGGTTCAATCAAAGCGCGCGGTGGTATCTATGAAGTACTAACGCATGCCGAGAAGCTTGCCATTGAAGCTGGGTTACTGTGTGAGAGCGATGACTACAGTAAGTTACTCGAACCTGAATTTCGTGACTTCTTTAAACAATACAGTATTGCGGTAGGGTCTACGGGTAACTTAGGCATGTCGATTGGCATAATGAGTGCCAAGTTAGGCTTTACAGTGTCGGTTCACATGTCTGCTGATGCGAGAGCGTGGAAGAAAAACAAACTGCGTGAGCATGGTGTCAATGTGGTCGAATATCAGCAAGATTATGGCGTTGCAGTAGAACAAGGACGCAAAGAAGCCGCACAAGATCCTCGATGTTTTTTCATTGATGATGAAAACTCACAAACCCTGTTCCTTGGCTACTCGGTGGCGGGGCAAAGACTAAAGCAACAGTTTGAACAGCAGCAGATTCTGGTCGATGAAGACCATCCACTGTTCGTTTACTTGCCATGTGGAGTCGGTGGCGGCCCCGGTGGTGTGGCATTTGGCATGAAGATGGCTTTTGGTGACCATGTACACTGTATTTTTGCTGAGCCAACCCATTCGCCTTGTATGTTGCTCGGTGTTCATACCGGTTTGCATGATGAGATTGCGGTGCAAGATCTGGGTATCGATAACCTCACCGCCGCAGACGGTTTGGCGGTGGGTCGGGCTTCAGGTTTCGTGGGTCGCGCGATGGAGCGCTTGCTTGATGGTTATTACACATTAACCGATGAACGCATGTATCAATTGCTAGGCGAACTGAACCAAGCAGAGGGTATTCAACTTGAACCTTCAGCACTCGCAGGCATGCCAGGTGCGGTTCATGTTGAGCGAAATAGCGAATACCTTGCTCGTCTACAAATTGATGAATCGACGCTAGCGAATGCAACGCATCTTGTGTGGGCGACTGGCGGAGGCATGGTGCCAGAGCAAGAAATGGCAGCTTATTTAGCTAAGTCATCGGTGTAAATTGGATAGAAAGACGGATGATTGATGAGTTGAAACGAAGCAATAAGTTACGCAGATCGTTATCTCAAACACATATTTTATAAATTAGGCTTCTTAGATGTTCTAACTATCAGTTAGGTTGAGTGGCATTCAACTTGATAGGGATTGAGCAATGCAGACGGACAAAGTGATACAGACAAGACATATAAACACACCAGAAAAATTACTACAGCGTTTAGATGCGATTGGGGAGTCTTTGGAAGCATCGGGTAAGGCTCATGCTTTACTGGGATTGGGCTCGGTAGGTATTGAAACAGAACGACTTGATCAGTATTCAGATGTCGATTTTTTCGCGATAGTACAAACGGGGCATAAGCAGTATTTCTTAGACAGCTTGCATTGGCTCTCAGACATTCACCCAATCGACTACGCGGTGAGAAATACCGTCGATGGCTATAAAGTCCTGTACGCTGACGGAATCTTTTGCGAATTTGCGGTGTTTGAATCCCACGAGTTAGCGCATATCCCATTTGCTAAAGGGCGCATTGTTTGGCAGCAACCTGAATTTGATACTCAGTGTTGTGTTCCACCAGCAAAAGGCGAGGCACACGCAAACTCTCAAGAATGGATCATCGGTGAAGCACTGACCAATCTTTATGTGGGCATGAGCCGATATAATCGCGGCGAGAAGCTTTCTGGCTCTCGCTTTGTTCAATCTTACGCTCTTGATCGTTTGATCGATCTTGTGGATCAAACTGAGCATTCTGAGCCTGAATTCGTTGATGAATTTATGTCGGATAGAAGGCTAGAAGCACGCTTTCCTAAGTTTGCTCAATTGCTACCAACCTTTACCCAAGGTTACGAGCGCACGGCTGAATCGGCACTTGCCCAACTAGCGTTCCTCAACACCCACTTCACAGTTAACCAAGCCATGTGTGACCGAATCACTGAACTGTGTTCCAGTAAAGATTAAGCCTATAACCTGTTAATCTTAAGACCTATTTTCTTGGTGCGCGTAAATAACAGTTGTCGCTCGTCTGTATTGTTGATAGGTTTTAACCATGAAATTTAATTCTGCTTCAACTTCAACTTCAACTTCAATTTTCTTTTGGTGGTGCTCTCAATAGAGCAGCACGGAATACTTACATTCTTTAGCTGCTGGACGGTAGCTAAGAATGTCATCAAAAATGTCGCCTCTTTTTATCTCCAGTAGCCTTTTTAACTTGGAGATACACCATGAATACCAACTCAAACAGCCATACCGACAGCAATAATATTGGCAGTAAGAACAATACCAACAAGCCTGAAATTATTCTGACTGGCGATAGAGCAACTGGGCCTTTACATTTGGGTCATTACGTCGGTTCACTTAAACAAAGAGTCTCTTTGCAGCATATTCACGACCAAACGATATTGGTCGCTGACATGCAAGGGCTTACCGACAACGCCCATAATCCTTCGAAGGTTTCTTCCAACATTCTCAATGTAGTCGCTGACTATCTTGCGGTGGGTATCGACCCGACCAAGACCACGATTTGTCTGCAATCACAGCTGCCGGTGTTAGCTGAGCTCACCATGTTCTACAGCAATCTTGTTTCTATCGCTCGCTTAGAACGGAATCCAACAGTCAAAAGCGAAATTCAGAACAAAGAGTTTGGACGTTCAATTCCAGCAGGCTTCCTCACTTATCCCATCTCACAGGCGGCAGACATTACTGCTTTTAACGCGACTTTAGTGCCTGTTGGCGATGATCAACTGCCGATGTTAGAACAAACCAATGAGATAGTAAGGAAAGTGAATTCGCTCGCTGGCAAACCAATCTTGAATGAATGCAGGCCGCTTCTCAGTAATGCATCTCGTCTGCCTAGTACTGATGGTAAAAGTAAGATGTCTAAATCGATGGGCAACGCCATTAATTTGGGTGCAACAGAGAAAGAGATCAGAGCTGCAGTCAAATCCATGTATACCGATCCAAATCATCTACGAATTGAAGAGCCAGGCAAGGTAGAAGGCAATATCGTGTTCACTTATCTTGATGCTTTTCACACAGACGCTAACTATGTCAGTCAACTAAAAGAGCATTACCAAAGAGGTGGGCTAGGCGATGGACAAACTAAGAAAGTGTTGGAAGAGTGCCTGCAAGAGATGCTTCGTCCTATTCGTGAAAGAAGAGCTGAGTTACTGGATGATAAAGCGCAGCTCATCGATATTTTGCGAAATGGTAGCGAAGTCTCTAGGGAAAGGACGCAAAAGGTACTGTTCGATGTAAAAGGCGTCTTTGGTCTGAATATTATCTAGCACTGGCTGTATGTAAATAAAGTCAATTAATTTGAATGATGATTACGGTTGATTTATAAAATGGATTTTGTGAATGGAAATGAGGTTGTATGGCAACGCATGATTTCACACTCCAGCTTTCAAGTTATGGTAATTAAATGAAAATTAACGTTTTACTCTCTGTCTTATTTTCGGCTTTGGTTTCAATGTCTGGCTGTTCAGATGTGGTCAGCGATGAGTACTCGACTTATGCGCAAGCCAAACAAGAGCGATTGTTTGACAGGGGATGGTTACCCGACATTCTGCCTAAATC
>NZ_JBFRVX010000238.1:12925-18847 GCF_041475345.1 Vibrio sp. 10N.222.48.A3
CTGCCTAAATCTACCGTGAAGATTGAAGTGAAAAATGATTTGGATGCGAATACTTCAGAAGGAAGCTTCGTTATCAACGAGCCAGCATTGTCTGAATTTATTGGGAAGTTAAAACCGACTGAATCAGCCAATCAATTTCAGTTTGTGGATGGCGAGAATGTTTGGGTGTTCAAGATTGGTGATGATAGTGTAGTTTCCTACACGCTCAGTAAGCGCGAAGGCTAAGTTCAGTAATTCCAACCTACATTTCTGTTATGAGTTATGTGGGTTGTCGAATGACATTGTTCACCTAACTGTGCCTAGTCACCGCCAATAAGCCCTTATCACTCTCAATTACAGGCAAGTAATGACGGAAATCAGTCATTTAGATCATTTGGTATTAACCGTGAAAGATTTACAAGTTACGGTCGATTTTTACCAACGGGTACTTGGAATGAAGCCTATCGAATTTGGCGAGGGCAGGTTGGCGTTGTCATTTGGGACGCAGAAGATCAATTTACACCTCAGCGGTAGCGAGTTCGAGCCGAAGGCAAGGCGTGTGCAGGTCGGTAGTGCAGACCTCTGCTTTGTTACCAATACACCAATGGCTCAAGTTGTCGAACATATCAAATCGCAAGGAGTCGCGATAGAAGAAGGGCCCGTACCACGAACAGGTGCAATAGGGAAAATTGTCTCTGTTTATATTCGTGATCCTGATGGCAACCTGATTGAGCTCTCGAATTATTAGTCTTAGGCACTAAACCTGTACGCTTTTGTTTACTCTTCAAGAACGCGACTTTTTGTGTTTACTCCGCTTATCACTGGATGTCGTCAGCCAAACAAAATACAATCGAACAATGCTTTATTGAGGTTATGTTTATCATTATGGTGAGACACTTACTCACATTCATCGTTAGCCTGTTTTTTTTAACCGCTTGCTCCACAACGAGTAATGAGCAAATCGAAGAGAAGACACTGACCAACGAAAACACTTTGTCGAACACTGTCGAAGAAGATACGGATCTAAATGTCATTGCTGAGTCTACTGATGAGATAAATGCGGATTTAGTTAAAGACTCAAATATAAGCGGCAAGACGCAAGCTGAATCAGTTGGAGCTCCTCAAGCTAATGCTACGCAAGAAAGCACATCTCAAGTAACCGTTAAACAAGCGACCGAAGATCAAGTCGAGACCGATAATGAAAAAGGGCTTGGAAGTTACCTATTACTTAACAATGAGCCGACTAAGAAAGTGATTAAATCTCTAGAAGGCGTGACAGACGCATTGAACGTCATGACGTTTGGGATATTTGCCACTGGTAATGGTTAAACCGTTAACCAAGAACACTAACCTAATAGATAGAATGAGACGTGAAGGCGAGCCAAGTGGTTCGTCTTTTTGATCTTACAAACCTTGTCGTCGTTGCATTTTATATGCATTGATCGCTTATCAAGCCGCTCAGTCAGGGGACAGTCAACAAAGTAGGAAATTACTCGTTCTGGAAGGGAGTCGCCGTATTTACTGTGTTTGACTTGTTCTATACATCTAGGGTTCTAATACTCATCCCAAAGTAAGCAATGAAATCTAATCTTACAAAGACAACCCTTATATTCACTTGTGAGCATAGTAAGATGTTTGCTGTTAGGTTCGGTTTAGGTATCAATATTCTAGGGAAGAAATATGAACAACAAGAGTGTGTTTTTAAGCGTCGCGATGGTGATGTTATCTGCTCAAGCAAATGCATCTGATGTGAACCATGAGTCTGTCTCAGATGGTGTTATCGCAGAACAAAGAGCTAAGCTTTCTGAAAACACCCAAGGGCAAGGTTTTGGCCCGCAAGCCCCACGAGATTTGGGTTCATTAGAAGGAACAAATACCAGACTGTTTTCGGATGCCCCTGATTCAACAGCAATGAACTTATGTAATATTCACTTCCATAAGAACGCTGAGCATAAAGGCGGTGAGTTTACTCAATACGCTGGCAACGGTGATGGTAAGGGATTCCAGAGTGGATTTAAATACACAGGCAAGTTGAGTTCAGCTGAGCTGAAACCATTTGAGGGCAAGGTTTGTCCGAGCGCTCATGGCTCTTTGCATTCAGGTGACACCATCGAAGTGCATTATGTGTACTCGACAGCACAAGTTGAACCGGGTGAAACACTGGGCGCTTGTTTTAACGATGCAATTACCAACCCGCAACTGCGTGTAGAAACCCAAGTTTACGTATTAGTGAATGACGACAAAGCACTCGATTTCGAAGCATTGGCGAAACACTCTAAAGTGGATGGTTTGCACCAAGCAACCAACATTCCACAAGATACTGGCTCAGCGATTCAATACGCAGGTTCTACAACAGGCCCTGGTTATAATGAACAAGGTTCGCCCTTCCAAGTAACATGGAGCGTTCGTCCACAAGTCGCGAAAGTAAATATCGCGACAGTAGGTAGCTGGTGTGAAGGCAATGACTTTAACGAAGATCACGCCCACGGTGTGAGAAATATAGTCGTAAACCCTGAGTTGTTGTCACCAATATTGAATTAATCTTGTTACGTTGATTTTCGATCATTGTTTCGAAGGCGGGCCTCTAGGTTCGCCTTTTTTGTGTCTTAACGAAAAACAATTTGGTGATTGGTTTAAGTTGAAGTTTATGTCTGGGGTTAAGGCTAGGCTAGGCTTAGGCGTAGTGGGGAAATTACGTGTGACACTTATTCAAAACATGAGTTGTGTGAATCGTTTTTAGTTAAAAACGTTCTTTACCCGAATCGGAGCTCCGTGATACGTTCAAAACTTATAATGTTGAATGATATTTGAGGGACGGCAGATGTCACTAGAAGGCGCAGTTACATTCTTTATTGCCATGTTTATATTTGGTATTACTCCGGGACCTGGCGTATTTGCGATTTTGGCTCGTGGTATGGTTCATGGATGGCGCAAGTGCATCACGCTTTCGTTAGGTATGATTTGCAGTGACCTTATTTATCTTACGCTCGCCTGCTTCGGCCTAGCGACCATTGCCGAGAATTGGTCGATTGCGTTTGAGGTGATTCGCTACGTTGGTGCAGCTTATTTGATTTACTTAGGCTATAAGATGTTTAAGAGCTTACCTGAAGTGCAAGGCTCAGCTGAACTCGCTGCCAAACAGAGCCAGAAATCCGAACTCGCGAGTTTCGCGCAAGGCTTTTTGATTTCAGCTTCAAACCCTAAAGTGATTCTGTTTTATATTTCGTTCTTGCCGACTTTCATTGATCTGACAGTTCTGCGCTCACAAGATATTGTCTTGGTTTCTGGTTTAGCATCTGTTGCTCTAATGTCCGGTTTAATGCTTATCGCTGTAGGCGCGGGTAGAATGGCAGGTTTGCTAAAAACGCCACGCGCGCATAGAAGATTAAATCAAAGTGCTGGTGGAATAATGATTGCTGCTGGCTCATATTTGGCGATAAACAGATAAATACAGCTCAATTTAAATAGAAAAAGCGCGTTGCTGCCTAGTGGCAGTAACGCGCTTTTTTGTATTTACTTTCCGGTGCGGTATTCGCTTACTAAAGCAGTATTAGCGAATTGCTGCGTTAATTGAAGGCAGTAAATCGCGCTTCTTAATCACGAATCGCAAGCGAACTAACATCAGCGTAGCAGAGATACTTAAACCCGTAAGAATACCAATCCAAAATCCTTCTTCACCCATTGCTGGAACAATGTGGTCTGTTAGCCCGAGCACCATGCCCAGTGGTAATGCTAAGCCCCAGTATGAAGCGATGGCTAACATCATCGGGATCTTAGTATCTTTATAGCCACGTAATGCGCCGTTAGCAGAGGTTTGCAGAGCATCACTGAATTGATACATAGCAGTAAAGGTCAACAATACCGCTGCCGTTGCGCTTATCGCAGGATCGGTAGTGTAAAGCCTGATGATCCACTCTGGGAACAACAGGAACATCGCAACCGAAAGCAAGGAAATTAACGCTGCAACTAAGATACCGACTTTACTGCGCTCAATTGCGCCTAGTTCGTCTTTCTCACCCAAAGCGTGACCAACACGAATCGTAATACCAAACGAAATACTCATCGGAATCACGTAAGTCAGGCTCGAAATGTTAAGTGCAATTTGCGCGGCTGCCACGTTCTCTGCACCAATACGACCAATCATCAACGCGATAACCGCAAAGATACTGCCGCACACCGCGATGTTCATGCCGATAGGTAAACCTAATCTTAGAAGGTGAAGCATCTCTTTTGCTTTTGGCTTTGCATCTGAAAAGTTGATGATGGTTTTGTAGTGGTGATGACCTTTAATGTAGGAATACAGCATTCCCGACATTAGCCAATACACTAAGCTAGTCGCCCAGCCACAGCCCACAGCCCCCATTTCAGGGAAGCCAAACTTGCCGTAGATAAGCACGTAGTTGACCGGAATATTCACCAACAAACCAACCACCGAAATGATCATCGGTACTTTGGTGTTGTTCATACCCTCACAAAAGCCATTCAAGGTGTAAAACAGGGCAATACCCGGCACACCGAAGGCTAGGGCAAACGCATAGTCGCTACCAATTGGAATGATCTCAGAGGCAACCCCAATCCACTCTAAGATCGGTTTCGCACTCACTAAGTAAGCGATGAGCAAGACGCTAGCAATTAATGCCAACCAAACCATTTGGAAGAACTCAACAGAGATACTTTGAAAGTCACGTGCGCCGCGGTGGTAAGCGACTACAGGCGTTAGCGCCATAATCACGCCACGAAGTAGCAGCAACACAGGAATCCAAAGGCTAGTACCCAGTGCAATAGCGGCGAGATCGGCAGGGCTTACTTGGCCAGCCATTGTCGTATCGACAAATCCCATCGCTTGGGTCGCTATTTGAGTCAAAATAATAGGAACCGAAAGATGCATAAGCGCACCCGATTCACGAGTAAAAGGACGAAGTTTCGTTAGCATGGAAGTTCACAACATCAATATAAATACACGAATGATGGCAGGATGGCCGGTGTGCATTTTAGGATGTGCCCCGTTGGGCGGGCGACAATATAAACACCTTACCGTATAGGGTCAAGCATTGGATTTATAGGGGCTAATTTGCTCTGGAAGAACGCTAGATTTGCATGGTGTTAGATACTGTTTCTATGTACATAACCTGATGATTTTAATGTGAATCATGCTAGATAGAAAGTTTCTATATTTGCTTGTTGAATTTCAATGTACACATCATAAGTCACTGTTATGGATGAACTAAATTTAGTACAATTGATGGCATAAGAAACTAGATAGAAAAATTCTATATTAAATACAGAATTTTTCTGTCTAAGAACTGTTATATTCACAAAGGAGGGTACAGTGTTTGACGTAAAGGAATGTAAATTCCCAGAAACTACCACTGATGAGTTTTTTAAATACACATCGAAAAAAGTCACTGGCTTTGCTGGTTTACAAATACGAAACGGTGCATATGGAAGTATCTCAAGTCCTGAAAAATCAGATGGTACAATCCACTTTTGTTGCGATAAAGACTTATCAACAGAAGAGTTTTTTGATGTAGTGAGTTGGATTGAAAAAAATGCGCTAGGTGTACTGAATAAATCGCTTGAGTCTTTTGTTGAACAATATTGGTATATGCGTGATTTAGTAATCGATAGCCTGATTGATGAAAAACCTGATGATATCGTTCCTCAAATTTCAACGCATAAAGATCTTTCAAAACTTTGTGGGATTGTAGCGGTTCATATCAAAGGTGATAGTACTATGGATATTCCTCGTTTCGGAATTGAATTCGGTTGTAATTGGGAGGAAGAGCATGGCGCAGGAGCTAATTTTAAAGGTTTAGATTTAGTAGAGACTGGAAGTTCCTCGGTGGGCTTTGATTTCGAGTGATAATTCGTTGCAAAGTGAATATAACAAATGCATCAACACGATTTGCCACATTCGGCATTCTAGGTTTCTTTGAGTTTACC
>NZ_JBFRVX010000239.1:0-10769 GCF_041475345.1 Vibrio sp. 10N.222.48.A3
TAAAGATTATAGCGCTAAAGATTATAGCGCTAATGGCTCATGCTTCTTCACCAACCCGAAGTCAGCCAATATCGCGTAAGCGGCAGGGATCATAAACAACACCAGTAAGGTTGAAGCAAATATGCCAAACACAATTGAAATAACCAGAGGCTGGATAACCTGAGCCTGCAAGCTGGTTTCCGTCAACAGCGGTAGCAAACCTGCTGCGGTCGTCATTGATGTCAAAAATACCGCACGGAAACGCTCGCGACTGGCCTTCACCACCGAGTCATGAACGCTATCTCCCTCATCAACATGGTGACGAATGTATTGCACTAACAAGATGGAATCATTGACCACGATCCCGGCAAGCGACACAAAGCCCATCATGCTTGGCATACTCAAAGCGTGGCCAAGTATCCAGTGACCAACCACTACCCCAATGAAGGCTAGTGGAATCGCCAACATCACGACCACAGGTTCTAAGTAACTTCTGAACTGATAACTTAGAATCGCAAATACGCCGAATAAGCCGAGCAAGAACCCTTTGCCCATTGAGGCTCCGGTCTTCGCGGCATCTTTGGCTTCACCTTCAAAATCAAAACGTAAACCCGGGTACTTCTGAATAAGTTTGGCGGCTTCATCTTTTTGGAACTGAGCCAGAATCGCGGATGAACTCGCTTTCTTATTATCAATATCACCAAAGATACTGATGGTTCTTAAGCCATCGATGCGTTGAATTCGCACGTAGTTACGCTGGAAATCTAACGTTGCCAATGTAGCTAGCGGGATCTGGCTGCCGTCTGCGGTGATGATTGGGAAGTTAGCCAGTTGCTGTAAATCACCCGCTTGTTCTTTATCAAGGCGTACCTCAATCGAAATGTTCTCAACCCCAATTTGGATTTCATCCGCAGTCTGACCAAAGAAGGCCGCACGCAATTGGGAAGCAATCATCTGCCCATTCACATTGTAGGTTTCCGCACCTGGGCGAAGTTTAACTAAGATCTCTTCCTTACCCATGCGCATGTCATCAAGAACACCATGCACACCATCAAACTGATTAAGGTACTCCTGAATATCCAAAGAAGCCGATTTCAATGCAGCAAGATCATCATGTTTGGCGCGGATCTCGATAGCACGACCACCCGGCCCCATCGTCGGTTGTTTGAAAACCAGCGAGATAGGGTCCGCCAAATCGCCGATGTCTTCCCGCCATGCATCAATGAAATCATCGATCACCGTGTTGCGACTTTCTGCACCTCGTAAGTCTAAGCGCACGGTAGCTAAGTGTGGCCCTGATTCATTGGCATCCGCGTTTGCATTGAATTGGCTGGTGATATGCTCAACCAATCTATTACCGTCCTCGACGTCTTCACTCCACTGCTCATTCAAACGTTCAGCAGATGCGACTATTTTATCGACCACTTTCTCGGTTTGAGACAGTGATGCGCCCGGTGGAAGAATGATGCGAGCCTCGGCAATATCACCATCCAACTCAGGAAATGGTTGGAATTTGACAACACCACCAGCAATCAAGGAGATAGATAGAAGTAATAAGGTTATCACTCCCCCCATAAAGGCGTAGCGGAACGTCACGACCTTCTCAACCATGTTCATCAAGATGGTATTACGAAAGTTCTCGAACTTCTCTAACAACACAACTTTAAAGCGCAGCGCTGGCTTATCATTTTTTTCTTTGTGTAATGAATGAGATAAGTGATTTGGTAGAATAAGAAACGCCTCGATTAAGCTCAGCGACAACACCAAGATAAGCACCTGAGGCACCGCTTTAAGCACCGCGCCCATTTCCCCATCAAGGAACAGTAAGCTACCGAAAATACACACCGTGGTTAGGAAAGAAGACAGTACTCCGGGAAGCACTTTCTTTACGCCGTTGTACACCGCATCATCAACGCTTTGTCCCCTATCTAAATGGGAGGCTATCGATTCGGCTATCACGATGGCGTCGTCCATCATGATACCAATCGCCATTAATAAACCGACCAGTGACATAATGTTGATCGACAAGCCAAGGTTGGCCATCAAGAACAAACCACCAAGGAAGGCTACCGGCAGACCAGCAGCTACCCAGAATGAATATCGCAAACTGAAGAACAACCACATGGTGGCAAACACCAACACAATACCTTGCCAGCCGTTGCGCACCATCATGGTCAGACGATCCCAAAGTACAGAGGAGAGATCATTGGTCATTTGCAGTGTCACACCATCGGGGGCAATCGCGCTTTGATCCTCAACGAATCGCGTCACGTTCTCTTTGATTCGTAACGCATCATCTTCTTTATTCTTACTGATCTTCAACAGAGCAGATGGCTTACCATCAAACAGAACCTTCTGCTCATCCAACTCAAAGCGATCGGTTATCTTGGCAATATCTCTCAAACGAATCACCGAGCCATTAGGCGCAGATCCAACCACGATGCTTTCCAGCTCAACCGGTGTAATTCGTCTCTCATCAAAACGAATCAGAAAATTTTTGTCTGGCGTCTCAACGTTACCGCTTGGCAGTTTTACATTCTGACGGCCAATTTGGTCGGCGATATCACCGACACTCAAACCCAACTGGCGAATGGCTTGGGTATCCAGTTCGACACGATATTGGTGATCGGAAAAACCACTAACTTCGACTAAAGAAACGTCGTAATCGAGCTTCATGGTTCGTTTGAGATCTTCGGCGTAAGCTTTGAGTTCAGGCCATGAGGTTTCGGCTGTAATAGCGATATCAACTACCGGTTCATTCCAATCCAACTCTTGAACAACCGGAGATTCAATCTCACTAGGGAAATCATTGATCGAGTTGATCTGAGTTTGAACGTCCACCAGCATTCGGCCAATGTCCGCTTTCTCATTTAACTTGAGAATTAAACGAGCGCTGCCTTCGATGGCTTCACACTGAGTCTCTTCAATGTTAGCTAGGCCATCGACGGCATCTTCCATTCGTACACACAAGCTTTCTTCCACTTCTTGTGGTGATGCACCGGGATAAACGATGGCCGCCATAATATAAGGCGGATCATAAGCGGGGAAGGTTTCACGCTTGATGGTTGATAATGAGCTTATACCCATGATCAATAACCCAAGCATCAACAAGTTTGCAGCTGTTGGGTGCCTAGAAAAGAACTTGATCATGACGCACTCTCCTGAGTATCCGATTCAAGCTTAACCTCTGTAGAGTTCGACTCTTTCAGTAACATGCCTTCGATAGCTGGCAGGACGTCATTAAGAACCAATTTATCTCCCGTTTGTAGCTCGCCACTCACAACCACTTGGTTATCTCTGCGATAAAGCACTTCAACATTCACCACTTGCAAGCGCTGATTGTCATCCATCAGGTAAACCTTGTCACCGTGCAATGCTCGCTCTGGAACCACCCAACTTAGATTCGCGACACCTTCAATCTCTGCTTTGACGAACATGCCATTGACCAAAGGCGTTGCACTGCTTGGCTGCAGAGCTGAATAGTCTTGACCAATTTCAAGAATGATCCCCGCAGTTGCTTGGTTCTCATCAACGGTTTCACTGATTCTCGCAACCTTTGCAGGCCAATTGAGGTTAAGGCTGCCACTGTTTAGCTGAATACTTGCTTTGATTGGCGCTTCATAAGGGTTTGGTATGCCTGCGGCATCACGAGGGAATTGAGTAAAGCTTGAGGCTAAAGTTTGCATATCGTGAATAGAGAGTTGCGCCTCAACTTCCATAACTTTAATCCCGTGAGCAACAAACATCTCTTGCTGAAGATTAACCACTTGGTTCTGTTCAATATCGACCTGAGCTATTCGCATCGCTCTAGGCAAGGTGATGGTCGTTTTATCCAAAGAGCGTTGCGCCTCTTTTACTTTAGAGACATTCACCTTAATCACTGCTTCCGCAACACGCTTTTCATCTGGCATCAATGCAATTTGGTTGTCAATATCCAATACAAGCTTCTGTTGAGACAACGCACTTTGCTGCTGGAGATCAACATCGGATTGAGAAGTTAGCCCTTTCTTGCGCAGATCTTGTTTACGTTGCAGCTCTTTATTGCTGATCACTAAGCGGTTCTTTTCGATCTTTAAGGTCTGCTTAAGGTTATCTTCTTCTTGGTTTAACTTAGCTAATGAAGTCTGGCTTGATTTAAGATCCGCTTCAGCTTGTACCAACTTCAACTCGTAATCCAAAGGATCGATCTTAAGTACCTCAGTTCCCGCTGGAATGATCTGCCCTTTTTCTAGGTCTGGATGTCGATAAACAATCTGCCCTGTCACCTCGGCGATGGCTTTCCATTCAACTTTAGGGACTACTTTGCCAAAGCCCACCGCCAACGGCGCGATCATTTGTTGTTCTAAACTAACTGTTTCGACTAGACGAGCCCTATCTCCCGCGGGCTTAGTCGGCAGATCCGGCTTTAAGCTAATCGCAGTCACAAGGCCGATGACACCAACCGCAAGTGCTGGGAAGAAGAGTAGTTTTTTATTTATTTTCATTATCTTTTGTCCTGCACTGCAGAAGGGCTCGGTGCGTTGATAAAGCCTTCGGTCATCAATTGAATGTTGTGTTCGATTAAACGGTTAAGAAATTCTTCATTAATCTCAATACCATGGATTGCTAATAGAGGGGGCGGAGCAATGAAGGGGAACACCATCAAGCTTATATACGAAACTCGACACAATTTTGGATCCATGTTCTGTTTTAAGATGCCTTGTTCAACCAGCTTTTCAAAAATGACATCTTGGGCTGGCTTGGCGACATCGAGAAAAACCTTTTCGAGCAACTCTCTTTGCACTTCAGAGGGAGGCATATTCATCACTTGAGCAATCAAGCGAGGAAACTTGGGCACCTTGACCATCTCTTTATAGTAAGTCCGCATTAAATCAAGAAAGTTCTCATGGCTGCTTTCTTCAACCAATCTCTGCATTTGCAATTGCATCGGTCGTAGCGTTTCACGCAGCATCGCCTCAAATAATCCAGCCTTACTGCCAAAGTAATAACGGATCATCGCAATGTTCACACCCGCACGATCAGCAATCAGGCGTGTCGAGACCTTGTCGTATGACTGAACGACAAACAGATCACGAGCATGCTCAATCAATAGTTGTCGAACATCTAAGTTCTGTTGAGGTCGCCCCGCTTTTCGTGCCGTCATGGCAAAAATCCATCTCTATAATTAATCATTCGATTAATTATAGAGATAAACAGGCATAACAGTAGAAGATTAATTACTCACTATTTAATCAATTGATTAATTACTTTAGTCACGCTTGTGATTTTTTTGGTGAATCGTTCCATTAAAAATATTTACTACAAAGTTTTAACCTACACATCAGCCAAACGATAAACTAACCCGCCAATACAAAACCACCATTCAGTTGATATCGCTAACACTTAAACAAAAAACAGCACAAACAAAACCAAAACACTGCCAATGCACGCTGATATTGGATTTTCTTGTTTGACGCTCAGAATAAATTACGGTAAATATGGTGTTAACAGTTTATTTACGGATATTTGTGTAATGATTTTTTCTTCTTCTCTACTGCTGAAACTTCTCCTTATCGTGAACCAATCGCGCGGGTAAGTTGTGGGTCAAGAACTACACAAATATTAAAACCCGCACTGAGCGGGTTTTTTTGTAACTGGCACTTTTAAAAGAACATCATTCTTAATAATAATTTGGATAGCAATCGATTCATTATCGATATAAGGAAGCACCCATGAACGATCAAGTAATAATTTTTGATACTACCTTACGTGACGGCGAGCAAGCATTGGCTGCAAGCCTTACGGTAAAAGAGAAGTTACAGATCGCTTATGCTCTTGAGAGACTGGGTGTAGATGTTATCGAAGCTGGCTTCCCTATTTCTTCTCCGGGTGATTTTGAGTCAGTACAAACCATCGCTAAACACATCAAAGACAGCCGTATTTGTGCGCTTTCTCGTGCCGTAGCGAAAGATATCGATGCCGCTGCCGAAGCGCTTAAAGTTGCTGACCAGTTCCGTATTCATACCTTCATCTCAACATCAACGGTTCACGTACAAGACAAATTACGCCGCAGCTACGATGACGTAGTAGAGATGGCAGTGAAAGCAGTCAAGCACGCTCGTAACTATACCGATGATGTTGAATTCTCTTGTGAAGATGCCGGCCGTACCCCTATCGACAACCTATGTCGCATGGTTGAAGCCGCGATTAACGCAGGCGCGAAAACCATCAACATTCCAGACACAGTGGGCTACACAGTACCAAATGAGTTTGGTGGCATTATCAAGACGCTATTCGATCGCGTACCCAACATCGACCAAGCGATCATCTCTGTTCACTGTCACGATGACTTAGGTATGTCGGTTGCAAACTCAATTGCTGCTGTGCAAGCGGGCGCTCGCCAAATTGAAGGCACAATCAACGGTATTGGCGAACGTGCAGGTAACTGTTCTTTAGAAGAAATTGCAATGATCATCAAAACTCGCCAAGAGCTTTTGGGTGTTCATACTGGCTTGGATCACAAAGAGATTCACCGTACCAGTAAGTTGGTTAGCCAACTTTGCCACATGCCGATTCAAGACAATAAAGCAATCGTCGGTGCTAACGCATTCAGCCACTCTTCAGGTATTCACCAAGATGGCATGCTTAAGAACAAGAACACTTACGAGATCATGACGCCTGAGTCTATTGGCTTGAAAAACAAAGCCTTAAACCTAACAAGTCGTAGTGGCCGAGCCGCTGTTAAGAGCCACATGGACGCGATGGGTTATAAAGACAATGAGTACAACCTAGATTCATTGTACGAAGACTTCTTGAAGCTTGCTGATCGTAAAGGACAAGTGTTCGATTACGACCTAGAAGCATTGATGCACTTCGCGAATCTACGTGATGAAGATGACTTCTATAAACTTAACTACCTAAGCGTACAATCTGGTAGTGTTATGTCTACCACCAGCATCAAACTGCAATGTGGTGATGAAGAGAAATGCGAAGCGGCTGTCGGCAACGGCCCGGTTGATGCTTTATACCAATGTATCTACCGCTTAACAGGCTACGAAATCGCGTTGGATAAGTTCGACCTAACTGCAAAAGGTGAAGGTGAAGATGGCTTAGGTCAAGCTGACATCATTGCTAACTATAAAGGCCGTAAGTACCACGGTACGGGCGTTTCAACAGATATCGTTGAAGCTTCTGGTCAAGCGTTGCTACACGTTATCAATAGCATTCAACGCGCAGACACTATTGCTGAAATGAAGCAGCAAAAATTCGCGACAGTTTAATACCCCAATAACAGAGCCCTAGAGCCGATGTTGTTGGCTTTAGGGACAAAATTTAAAACGAGCCAAACAGCTCAGTAACAAGAATTAAAGGATTAACATGACAGATAAATCATACAAGATTGCCGTACTACCTGGTGATGGCATTGGCCCAGAAGTAATGCAGCAAGCACATAAAGTGCTAGACGCGATTGAAAAGAAGCACGCGATTAGCTTTTCTCGCGAAGAGTATGATGTTGGTGGTATCGCAATTGATAATCACGGCTGCCCACTTCCAGAAGCGACAGTAACGGGCTGTGAAGAATCTGACGCAGTACTATTTGGCTCGGTTGGCGGACCTAAGTGGGAACATCTCCCACCAAACGATCAACCAGAGCGTGGTGCCCTACTTCCTCTACGTAAACACTTCCAACTGTTCTGTAACTTACGTCCTGCACAAATCCATAAAGGTCTAGAGTCTTTCTCTCCTTTGCGTGCAGACATCTCAGGTAACGGCTTCGACATCGTTGTTGTTCGTGAACTAACTGGCGGTATCTACTTCGGTCAACCAAAAGGCCGTGAAGGCGAAGGCGCAACAGAGAAAGCCTTTGATACTGAGGTTTACCACCGTTACGAAATCGAACGAATTGCGAAGATTGCTTTTGAATCCGCTCGTCTACGTAACAAAAACGTTTACTCAATCGATAAAGCGAACGTTCTTCAGAGCTCTATCTTATGGCGTGAAGTGGTTGAAGAGATCGCAAAAGATTACCCAGATGTCACGCTAAAGCACATGTACATCGACAACGCGACCATGCAACTAATCAAAGATCCATCTCAGTTTGATGTGATGCTTTGTTCAAACATCTTCGGTGACATCATCTCTGATGAGTGTGCAATGATCACAGGCTCTATGGGTATGCTTCCTTCTGCAAGCTTGAACGAAAGCAACTTCGGCCTATACGAACCAGCAGGTGGCAGTGCTCCAGATATCGCAGGTAAGAACATTGCGAACCCAGTCGCGCAAATTCTTTCGGCAGCGCTAATGCTTCGTTACAGCCTAGGCGAAGAAGCGGCAGCGCAAGACATCGAAACAGCGGTATCTAAAGCACTTTCTGCAGGCGAGCTAACTGCAGACCTTGCAGGCAAGAACCAAGCGCTGACTACCTCAGAAATGGGTGACAAGATCGCTGAGTACATCTTAGCTTCATAAGCTAGATGCTTAGATTAAAAGCAAGTACATAAGAATAATATCAAGCCAAGTCAGCTTAGACAGTATGACTTGGCTAGAAACAAACACTGGGACTGATGCTCCCAAGGAAGAAAAGCTATGTCGACAAACCAGCAAGCAAAAACCTTATACGAAAAAGTTTATGACGCTCACGTTGCGGTTGCAGCGAAGGGCGAAACGCCAATTCTTTATATCGATCGCCACTTAGTCCACGAAGTAACGTCGCCACAAGCCTTTGATGGCCTGCGTGAAAAAGGTCGTAAAGTTCGCCAAGTAGGCAAAACTTTTGCGACCATGGATCACAACGTATCGACACAAACGAAAGACATCAACGCTTCGGGTGAAATGGCTCGTATCCAAATGGAAACGCTATCAAAAAACTGTGAAGAGTTTGGTGTCACGCTTTACGATCTAAACCACAAATACCAAGGTATTGTGCACGTAATGGGTCCTGAGCTAGGTATTACTCTGCCGGGCATGACCATCGTATGTGGTGACTCACACACTGCAACACACGGTGCATTTGGTTCTTTAGCATTCGGTATCGGTACTTCTGAAGTTGAGCACGTTCTAGCAACTCAAACGCTAAAACAAGCGCGCGCTAAAACCATGAAGATCGAAGTAAAAGGCAAAGTCGCTGAAGGCATTACCGCAAAAGATATCGTACTCGCGATCATAGGCAAGACAACAGCCGCTGGCGGTACAGGCTACGTGGTTGAATTCTGTGGTGAGGCAATTACTGACCTTACAATGGAAGGTCGTATGACGGTATGTAACATGGCAATCGAGCTTGGCGCTAAAGCAGGCTTAATCGCTCCAGATGCAACGACATATGAATACATTAAAGGTCGTAAGTTCTCTCCACAAGGTGAAGACTTAGAAGCAGCAATCGAATACTGGGACACATTGAAAACTGATGCTGACGCTGAATTCGATGCAGTTGTGACACTAGAAGCAGCAGACATCAAACCACAAGTTACTTGGGGCACTAACCCAGGTCAGGTTATCTCGGTAGACACACCAATCCCTGCACCAGAAAGCTTCGCAGATCCTGTTGAAAAAGCTTCAGCAGAAAAGGCTCTAGCGTACATGGGTCTTGAAGCGGGTAAATCTCTATCGGATTACAACGTTGATAAAGTCTTCGTAGGTTCTTGTACTAACTCGCGTATCGAAGACATGCGTGCAGCTGCAGCAATAGCAAAAGGCCGCCAAGTAGCGAAACATGTTCAAGCATTGATCGTTCCGGGCTCTGAGCAAGTAAAAGCACAAGCGGAAGCTGAAGGCCTAGATAAGATCTTTATCGAAGCCGGCTTTGAATGGCGCCTGCCGGGTTGCTCTATGTGTCTTGCAATGAACAATGACCGTCTAGGTCCACAAGAGCGCTGTGCTTCTACATCAAACCGTAACTTTGAAGGTCGCCAAGGCCGTGATGGTCGTACGCACCTAGTTAGCCCAGCAATGGCAGCCGCAGCAGCAATCGCTGGTCACTTTGTCGATATTCGTGAACTTTAATTAGAGGATTTAACATGTCAGGTTTTCAACAACACACCGGATTAGTCGTTCCTCTAGATACGGCCAACATCGATACTGATGCGATCATTCCAAAGCAGTTTCTACAGAAAGTGAACCGTATCGGTTTTGGTAAGCATTTGTTCCACGACTGGCGCTTCCTTGATGATGCAGGCCAACAACCAAACCCTGAGTTTGTAATGAATGCACCACGCTATAAAGGCGCTTCAATTCTACTGGCTCGTGAAAACTTCGGTTGTGGTTCATCTCGTGAGCACGCACCTTGGGCGCTTGCCGATTACGGTATTCAAGTGATGATCGCGCCAAGCTTTGCTGATATTTTCTACGGTAACTCGATCAACAACCAGATGGTGCCTGTTCGTCTTTCAGAGCAGGAAGTCGATGAACTATTCCAGTTTGTTGAAGCAAACGAAGGCGCTGAGATCGACGTTGATTTAGAAGCAATGAAAGTCAGAGCAAACGGTAAAGAGTACTCGTTTGAAATTGATGAGTTCCGTCGTCACTGTTTGCTGAATGGCCTAGATAACATCGGCCTAACGCTTCAACATGCCGATAAGATCTCAGAGTTTGAAGCTAAGATTCCTAGCTTCCTGAAGTAAAGAAGTCTTGAAATAGAATCACACAGTTTTGTGTTCATATAAAAGGTTGGCTTAGCGCCAACCTTTTTTATTTGGCTAAGCTTTTAACTTAACTTCATATGTTTATTTAAATGAAGAGCATTGAAAGAAAATGGTAAGCCTTAAGGTCTTAGTAGTCAGTCATCAGGAGAATGCCATGAAACAACTACTTTTTAT
>NZ_JBFRVX010000240.1:0-1823 GCF_041475345.1 Vibrio sp. 10N.222.48.A3
GTTAATTGATAATCCTTTACGTTATTCATTTCGATTAATCGTTCATTTTTAGAACGGATTAGCTTAAAAAGCAAAGTAAACGAATGAATATTGAGCTAGATCACTAAGCTTTTAGGTGTTTTTTAGGTTGTTTAAAATAAATACAATTATAATAGTTGCATATGAAGGGGTTCGTTGTTGCCAAGCCATAAGTCCTCATTTTCAGACCGCGCTTTAAATCGAAATTTAGGTTAACAAAAAGGCAACAACCCTTCGCTCACTGGACGTATCTATAACTAAAAGTTGCACGCTCGTCGTTACGATTGTTGAACAAACAGGTTACCTACCTAACCTCATTCATACATCTCTATTTACGCGACAGGCCAGTAGACAACTCAGAGGTGACTGATAAATCAGCACCCAATAATAAAACATTGATGAGCAGGAAGTATCGATCAGTGGCAACGTCCGATAGAAACAGGATAAAAAACATAACGTATAAACATTGTTGAAAAGGAAACCAGGCAATGAAACGCGATAACTTTGGAATTTGTCTTACTAAGACTATGCTGTTCAAACACTTACAATCGACTTTTACTCATGTAAGAGCCTATGAGAAAGACGGAACCTCTCCTCTTGATCTCAAGGTATTGTTAGCGTTCCCGCAAATGTCAGGTAGAGATTTATTACAAACAATGCAAGGTTCAAGACAATTGGTGTGGCGCGCCGATCACCATTGTCCTAGCTTTAAATAAGCCACTTCATTTTGTAAGAACACTTCTATACTGAACTTAAAGAGCACGCTTTGTCGTGCTCTTTTCGTTTCAGTGATCTTTGTTGCTCGCATCACGTACTTTATTACATTAACTTAACGAGTTATGAGGGTTTATAATCCTGTGAGACAATCATCTCAAGACAAATGACTATCACCCTGTTAGCATTAGAGCTAATACTCTAAATGGTATTTAATGCAGATGACCAAACCAAAATTCCGACACCTTGCGCTCGCCAGTATGCTTCTCGGCACATTTGCTTCGCCAGTTTTCTCTGCCCCGCTCACTTTTTCTGAAGCGTGGCAAATATTGCAAGAGAACAACAACTCACTTGCAGCTCAACAAGCTAACGTTGAGCGTTATCAACACCTTCAGAATTCAACCAGCAGCCTTAATCTACCTTCGATCACCTTGGGGGCTAACTACACGCACCTTGATAGTGATGTGACAATTAATGGTGAACAGTTCAAAAATAGCTTAAGCGGCGTGCCAAATTTAGGTGCAGTTGGAGGTATTCTTCAGCCTATATTAAGTGGGCTTGGCGGTGTTACCTCAACCATCACCGAACAAGACATCTTCAGCTCTTCCATCCGTGCTATTTGGCCTATCTTTACTGGCGGACGAATTACCGCTGCGCAAACTGCTGCCGAAGGTAAAAGCGAAGAAGCGCAAAGCCAACTTCTGATGGAGAAACAGGCTCGCTACGAAGACTTAAGTAAATATTACTTCTCGGTGATCTTAGCGGAAGACGTCGTGAGAACACGTCAAGCCGTTGAAGCTGGCTTAACTCAGCATCGTGATTTCGCCATCAAGCTTGAACAGCAAGGACAAATTGCTCGAGTAGAACGTCTGCAGGCGGATGCTTCTTTGGATAAAGCCGTTGTTGAACGAACCAAAGCGCAGAACGACCTCAAAATTGCTCAATTAGCACTGACTCAGATCCTTGGTCAGAGCCAAAGTGTCGAACCTTCAGAACAACTCTTTATCAACAAAAACCTGCCTCATATGGACGTATTTGTTGATCAAACCCTCATGACCTACCCAGGCCTTAAAATCCTTGAAGCAAAAGAG
>NZ_JBFRVX010000241.1:0-2329 GCF_041475345.1 Vibrio sp. 10N.222.48.A3
GCGTAATGATATGGCAGGAAAACCAAGTAAAAAGGCGCCAGCAGTTGTTAGGCAATTGGTTAGAATGGTTTCACGCTCTTGAACAGACTTTTCTGGAAAACAAAGCGCGAGGTTTATACGTGCCTTTTGTACTGAGCCACGTTGCTTCTTCGCCATTTTTGTCGCCACGAATTTTGCTATGGCTACTCGAATCGAGTTTGGCAGCAAAGAAATGGGTAGACATAGGCATAGCCCGAGCCAAGTTCCCCAGTGTTTTGGTGATAAAAACGCACTGATGAATTTGGGGTTGTATGCTTTAGGATCGTAGTCGTCGCGTTGAGTTGTCACTGTAAACCTTTAACTGGCGATATATATTGAACAAGCTAACAGTATACCGTTAGCTTGTTTTCGGGAGAGTGTAATCTAGCGATTAACTGACTGCATGTACTCGCTGACGCCTTCAGCAACCGATTTAAATTGAACATCGCAACCGGCATTACGCAACTTAGTTAAATCAGCTTGAGTAAACTCTTGGTAAGCACCTTTCAAATGCTCAGGGAATGGGATAGTTTCAATCTCTCCCTTACCGTGATGCTTAATCACCGCTTTTGCGACTTCTTCAAATGATTCGGCATTACCTGTACCTAGGTTGAAGATACCTGATACGCCATTTTTTAAGAACCACAGGTTTACGGCCGCAACATCACCAACATACACAAAATCACGCTTGAAGGTTTCGCTTCCTGCGAATAATTTCGGGTTTTCACCAGCGTTCATTTGATTGTTTAGGTGGAAAGCGACAGAAGCCATGCTGCCTTTGTGCTGTTCACGTGGACCGTAGACATTGAAGTATCGAAACCCAGTGATTTGAGAAAGCGTTTCGTTGTGTGCGGTTGCATCTGCAGTTAAGCGACGCACATAGTTATCAAATCGCTGTTTTGAATAGCCGTATACGTTTAGCGCGCCTTCGTACTGCGGCTCTTCAATAAAGGTATCGGTTTCACCATAAGTGGCAGCAGAAGAAGCATACAAGAACGGAATCTCGCGCTCGATACAGTAATGCAGCAACTCTTTCGAGTATTCGTAGTTGTTTAGCATCATGTATTTGCCATCCCACTCTGTGGTTGCTGAGCATGCACCTTCATGGAAAACAGCCTCAATGTGACCGAAATCATCGCCAGCCATAACTTGAGTTAGAAAGTCATCACGATCCATGTAATCGGTGATATCTAGGTCAACCAGGTTCTTAAATTTTTTGCCATCTTTTAAGTTGTCGACAACTAGAATATCGTTGTGGCCTGCTTCATTGAGCGCCTTAACAATATTGCTGCCAATCATGCCTGCACCACCAGTTACGATAATCATATTTCTTCCTACTTTTTTGAATACAAACTCACACGAGTATAGCAAGGAACAAACGAAGCGAGCTAGCGGAATAATTCTTTAATTCTAGTGTAATGTAGTGATGTTAATTGAGATATTCTATCCATTTTCGTCAGAGCTAATTCGACCAGATGTGAACAGGTCGATCTATCTGTTTAGTGGCGATATACTGAACCACTAAACGGATAGGGATCTAATTACTAATGAAAACACGTGACAAGATTGTTTACGCAGCTCTAGAGCTTTTTAATGAGCACGGCGAGCGTAGTATTACGACCAATCATATTGCTGAGCACATCGAAATCAGCCCAGGTAACCTCTACTACCACTTCCGCAACAAACAAGAAATTGTACGTGATATCTTTACTCTCTACTCGACTGAGTTACTTGAAAGGTTTACTCCGATTCAAGGGCAGCAAGAAAGCCTGACGCTACTAAAAAGCTACTTAGATTCAATCTTCACATTGATGTGGAAGTACCGATTCTTCTATGCGAACCTGCCTGAAATATTGTCTCGTGATGAAAAGCTGCATCTTGATTACATGGCCGTTCAAGAAAAGCTGCAAACGAATCTTGTGGATATTATGAGAGCTTTTGTTGAGTTGAACTTGCTAAAAGCAACAGATACAGAAATGAAGTCGATGGTCACATCTCTCCACTTGATCGCATCGGGTTGGTTGGCGTATCAGTCGGCGATGTCTCCAAAATCTCAAATTACGGAGCAAGTTGTTCACCAAGGAATGCTGCAGATGATCGCAACCGTTAAACCGATTGCAACGACTCAAGGCTTTGAGCAACTGACATTGTTAGAAGATGGTGTAAGAGCGCTGAACAGCAAATAAAAGCGAAGATGTGGGTAAGCGGTAAGTCGGATTCGGGTAACGAGAGCGGAAAAGCGCAGATTCGAGTGGTGGGATATAAATCGTGACGTCATTCCCTACAGCGAGGAACGAGCGTGATAGGGAAT
>NZ_JBFRVX010000242.1:0-2882 GCF_041475345.1 Vibrio sp. 10N.222.48.A3
CTCACCAACTATCAATAAATAAAAAGCGGCGAGATAATTTGATTATCTCGCCGCTTTTTCGTTTTCTTTACGTCGTTTACTCAATAAGTAAAACAACCGAACAGTAGTTTAATGAAAAGACTTAGCTGTCGTCTTCAGTAAAGTTTGTCGGTAACGTTGTCTTCATCTCGTTCCAAATCTGTGCGCTTGCGATACCGTAGTTACGAATCACAAGTGGCAAATTCTCACGCTCACCGCTTTCACAAATAACAAACAAGTTTTTGTAGAACTCCATGGCTAAACGACGAGCTTCTGGGTTAGAGAAGTAGTAGCTACCAACACGGTCGTACAATTTTCGAACACCATTAAAGATCAGGCCATAAATTTGGTTACCTGAATGGAATGCTAAACGTTGGAAAAGCATGTAATCGTAGAAGTTAAAAGTTTTAGCAATTAAGATCGTTTGACGCTTCGCTTCATCTTTTTCTACGTCTTCTTTCACCGATTGTTTGATCTTGTCAGCATATGGCGACGATTCTAAGAATTCATCCCAAGTAGGTGCCGCAAGTAAAGATTCACAAGATTCAATTACGTTAGTAATCGTACGCTCTGAAGCCTCTTTATTTGCTTTGAATGCATAACGCATAAAGATAGGGCTGATATTAGTACGAGCAGCAAGCAGGTCTTCTACCATTTTACTTGCGTTATCAACGTCCAACGTCATTAATGTATCAAGGATATGAAGACCTGACGTTTCCATAAACTGATTAACTTTAGTTGGCTTACCGTGTTGGATTGTCAACCAACCATCACGAGCAAGACGCTGAAGTACTTCACGAAGCGTAGTACGTGTAACACCAATCAGCTCAGAAAGCTCACGCTCTGCGGGCAAGATAGAACCTGGAGCGAAACGGCCATTCCAAATACTTTCAATGATATACTTTTCTGCAAATCCTGCCGGGCTCTTTGCCTTAATGACCATCTACACTTCAATCCAATTTAATTATTTTGTTCTAATTTACTCATCATACCACTAGTTAACACCCTGCGGAAATACCCCCAAAAAATTTTACGCACTCAAAACCCAAGTAGAGTTAAAACTCTAAAGTTCAGCACACGTTTGCACTCAAGGTTTGGATAGCAAGCGACTACAAATCATCATTTAAACAAACCATTAACACAACAAATTCTTTTTAAAATCAATGAGATTGGTCATATTTTTAAATCTATTAATTTGCAATGTTAAGTTGTAATAATCATATATAATCCGTCGTTATTCTGTAAATTTTAATCATTTCGCTGAAATATTGATTCTAGTCGGTTTTTATCACATTTTAAGTGGTATGCTTGCGCTACTTTGATCGCGTTTCTCAACAAAAAAGAGGTATTTTTAGTGCTACAGGGGTTTTCCTGTTGACTAAATGTTATCTAAGAGTAGAGTTGCGCTCAAAAATAAGCAGTGCTTGAGTTTCTAAGGGAGTGACTTGGCAAGACCACAGAACATTACATGGAATGTAGTTTTTCTAAGTCACTGTTAGTTATAGGTTTTAACTAAACCTACAGCTCGATTCTCAAAATGTTGTATTGCTTGTCTATTCATAATCAACATAAAAGAGTATTAACATGCCGATGTCTCTCGGAAACGCTTTTATCAAAAACTTCCTTGGTAAAGCTCCTGATTGGTATAAACTTGCCATCATTTCCTTTTTAATCATCAACCCGTTTGTTTTTTTCCTAGTTGACCCATTCGTTGCGGGCTGGCTATTAGTGGTTGAGTTTATTTTCACTCTAGCTATGGCTCTAAAGTGCTACCCTCTCCAACCCGGTGGCTTATTGGCAATTCAAGCCGTCGCCATTGGCATGACTAAACCAGAAATGGTTTATCATGAGCTACAAGCAAACCTACCAGTATTACTCTTACTAGTATTCATGGTTGCTGGCATCTACTTCATGAAAGAACTACTTCTGTTCATTTTTACGAAGATCCTGCTCGGTATCCAATCCAAAATTCTACTCTCTGTCGCTTTCTGTGTCGCCGCAGCATTCTTGTCTGCCTTCCTAGATGCGCTGACAGTAATCGCCGTAGTCATTAGCGTTGCAGTGGGCTTCTACTCTATCTACCACAAGGTTGCATCAGGTAAGGGCACAACGTCTGCGCACGATCATACTCATGATGAAGAGATCTCTGAGCTAACTCGTGATGACCTTGAAAACTACCGCGCATTCCTACGTTCACTACTTATGCACGCCGGTGTTGGTACTGCTCTGGGTGGTGTAATGACCATGGTAGGTGAACCACAAAACTTAGTAATTGCTAAGCAAGCGGGTTGGGAGTTCGGGGAATTTATTATCCGCATGCTGCCAGTTACACTGCCTGTTTTCTTCTGTGGTATTTTAACTTGTGCACTTGTCGAGAAATTCAAAGTGTTTGGCTACGGTGCAGAGCTGCCAAATAACGTTCGCCAAATCTTAGTTGAATTTGACAACAAAGAACGCGCAAATCGTACAAAACAAGATGTAGCTAAACTATGGGTTCAGAGTGCAATCGCAGTTTGGCTTATTGTTGGCCTTGCGCTTCACGTCGCTGAAGTCGGTTTGATTGGCCTTTCAGTGATCATCTTAGCTACAGCGTTTACAGGTGTAATTGAAGAGCACTCGATGGGTAAAGCTTTTGAAGAAGCACTGCCATTTACCGCACTTCTTGCCGTCTTTTTTGCGGTTGTTGCTGTAATCATCGACCAGGCTCTATTTAAGCCAGTAATCGATGCTGTACTTCACGTTGAAGATAAAGGCGCACAGCTCGCACTCTTCTACGTAGCCAATGGTATCTTGTCGATGGTTTCAGACAACGTATTCGTCGGTACGGTTTACATCAACGAAGTTAAAACAGCTCTGGTTGAAGG
>NZ_JBFRVX010000243.1:0-5000 GCF_041475345.1 Vibrio sp. 10N.222.48.A3
GAGTATGATTCTGAACTAGCCGAGTTGGTTGAAAGCCTCAATGCTAGGCAAGTTTTGTTCTTAGAAAGATTTGTGTCCTTGAATGCCAATACACATCAAGTTTCACTCATGATTGAAGTGTTTAAAGATGAGGCTTTTATGAAAAGCCAAGAGATACGTCACGCACTTCATAGTTCATCCACAATAAGCGCATTGACTCCAAAAGAGATCACTACCGGACTCAATGCGATGAGTGCTCGCCTAAGCCTGTTGCAGAATTTAGGTGACGTGATCAAACAAGAGTTCCAAGCCGAAGTAGCTCAAGCGATCTCAGATGCTCAAACAGAAAGAACGCTATTTATTTCCATCGTCACGTTGCTTGCAGCAACTGTTATGGGATTAACCCTCAGTTTAGCGAAACAAGTCACCAACAATCTTGGGCTAGTTCTTAGGTTCTTAAAAAGTGAAAATGATGATACCCGCCCTTCTTTGGACAAACTGATTCAAGGCAAAGACGAACTCAGCCTATTTGCTCAGCAAGTAGAGCGACTGACCATCGAACGAGAACATGCAAAAGAGAAGTTAACGATAGCGAAAGAAGACGCAGAGCGAGCTAAAGAAGACGCCGAAGAAGCCAAAGACCACGCGATACAAGCTAGCAAAGCGAAAAGTAGCTTCTTGGCCAATATGTCTCATGAAATTCGAACCCCACTGAATGGCGTTATCGGTATTTCGGAGATTCTGTCAGACACACCACTTACACCAACACAACGTGATTATGTAGATACGATCGAGACCTCATCTCAACTACTGCTAAGCCTGATCAACGACATCTTAGACTTCTCTAAGATTGAATCTGGCATGCTATTAATCAGCCCGCATTCGGCATCGATTAGAGAATCCATTTACGACATCGCATCTATTGTCGCGCCAAAAGCTAAAGAGCAAAAAATATCAGTGAACGTTGATATCAGCCCAGACACACCTGCACGCGTGATGATCGATGATCACCGATTAAGACAGATCTTGATGAACTTTATGTCGAACGCGGTGAAGTTCACAGCAGAAGGTGGCGTTACCCTGTCAATCCAAACGCTAAACAAAGCAGAAAACAATGTCACCCTAAGGTTTTCTGTGCGAGACACGGGGATTGGTATCGATAAACAGCAACAGAAACAGATATTCGAACCGTTCGCTCAAGAAGATGATTCAACGACCAGACAATTCGGTGGTACTGGTCTTGGCCTTGCGATCAGTACTCAGCTTGTTGAACTTATGGGTGGTCAGATCCAACTCGACTCCGTCAAAGGTAAAGGCAGTTGTTTCTACTTCGATCTAGAATTACCCATTGATTTAATGTTGCCAAAACCAAGCACAGCAACCGCCGACATTTATGTTCTAGGTAACGCGAACATGCTCTCTAAACGAATAGAATGGGACCTTAACCTCTATGGTTTAGAAATAACCCAACAAACGAGAGATACAGCTGAGCTTACACAACAACTCACGATTCAAAAGCACGCTAACCCAATCACAGTTGTCTTTGCTGAAGATGACACATTCCAAGCCAGTGACTATACCAGTGACTTAGATAAGCTCCACCAAAACGGCATCACTATCTGCTTGATTCGATCATTTTTGAGCGAGCCGGCTGACATCGGCAATTGTGTTACGGCTCAAGTATCACAGCCCCTACTCGGTTTACGTTTGATTAAAGCGGTTGAGCTCTGTGATACACAGGGTCGGGTTGAGCTTTCAGAGGCGAGCCAACCTTCTCTAGAGATACAACACAAAATTCTGATCGTCGAAGACAACAAGGTCAACCAAAAAATTGCCGGGCTTCATGTTGGTAAAAGTGGTTTTGAATTCGAGTTTGCGAATAATGGCCAGGAAGCCGTGGACATGTTCAGATCGAACCCTCACTACGCAGCAATACTCATGGACTGCATGATGCCGGTTATGGATGGCTTTGAAGCGACAAGTAATATTCGCCGCGTTGAAAAAGAGACCAATGCCACGCGTCGTATCCCTATCATTGCCCTGACCGCCAGTGTTATTGATGACGATATTCAAAGGTGTTTCGACGTGGGCATGGATGACTATGTGCCAAAGCCATTCAAATTTGAAATGTTAAAAGAAAAAGTACTTGCCGCCGTTGAAGCAATGCCACTTCCTGTTGCCTACAAAACTAAATCTACGAAAAAACCCGCGACCGTAACGCCGATTCTTAATGCTGCAGCTAAACGGACTGTGCCAGAGGAAAGAGAACAAAACCCGGTTCCGAGCAAATCTGAAAGAATACTGCTCGTCGAAGACAATCGAGTTAACCAAAAAGTCGCTTCGGTCATGCTAACAAGGGCTGGTTACGCTTTTGAAATTGCAGAGAATGGTCAAATTGCCGTTGATATGTACCAAAACGACAGTAGTTTCGACATTATACTAATGGATTGCATGATGCCCGTTATGGACGGTTTCACAGCAACTAAGGAGATTCGGGAGCATGAGAAAAACCTAGGCTTAAGCAAAACTCCTATCATCGCGCTAACCGCCAGTGTTATCGATGATGACATTCAAAAGTGCTTTGATTCAGGCATGGATGGATACGTAGCGAAGCCCGTAAGAAAAGAAAAGCTATTCCATCAAATAGAAAGTGCGACTTGTTAGGAGAAACCCATGGATTGGATTAAAACAATAAAAACACTTCCACGCAGAGTCATATTGCCAGTCGCGGTAGGGCTATTAGGAAACTTGCTTCTTCTCAGCCCAGCTCATGCCGCAGAAGATTACGCCATATTCTCTTTAGATTCAGGATTTGAAGAAATATCGATAAACAAAGCAAGGAAGCTGTATAGAGGAAAAACAAAACGACTCGATGGTAAACGTGTAGAACTTTCTGATTGGCCTGAAAACAGCAGCGAACGTGAAGTTTTTTACCAACAACTGCTTGGAAAAAACGCAGCTCAAATGAATGCCCATTGGGCGAGCTTATCCTTCTCAGGTAAAGCTCGTTATCCAAGAGAGATTAAATCGGCGTCCACCGAAACCTTGGTTGACTGGCTTGATGACAAGCCCAATCGAATTGGGTACGCCCCGCTCTCGACGCTCCCTGAAAATGCCAATGTTCTATACGTTATAAGCTCGGAGAAATAATATGAAAAAAATAATTACGTCAGTGCTATGTGCTTCAATTGCCTCTCCGGCTTTCGCTATTATTGAACTTACCGATAATTTTTCGTTAAGCGGATTTGGTTCTACTTCTTGGGCAACATCAGATAACGACTCCCCTTTAATCATCAACAATGGTTTTACCGATGAAAATTGTTATGACTGTGATACCACACTTGGAGTTCAACTCGATTACTTTTACAACTCATTTAAAGCTTCCGTACAAGTTGTCAAACCACCCCAATATGATTGGAGTGATCCTCAACTCGAGTGGGCTTACTTGGGCTATGAATTTAACGACTTCGATGTGAGTATTGGTCGATTACGACTGCCACTATTCCTTGCCTCTGAATACTATTATGTTGGCCAAGCCTATATGACGGCAAGACCACCGACAGAGGTGTATAACAGCGTTCTTGGTATTACCGCTTTCAACGGTGTCAAAGTGAGTTGGACTCATGATGTAACCGATGAAGCTACCCTACAACTCTCTCCATTTGTCGGAATCAAAGATAAGAATGAAGTAGAGTTCAATTCGACAACCGAGCTGGAATTCGAAACAAATCGAATGTTTGGTGCAAACCTTCAATTAAGTGGTGATAACTATCGTTGGAACTTATCTTTCCTTGATTCAAATTTCGATCAAACGACAAAAATTAAAAACGTTGGCACGCTTCCAACAGCAGACAACCAACACATCCAACTTTGGTCGCTAGGCGCTGAATATGAATTTGGCCAAGCGGTATTGGCGAGCGAAGGTCAAATCAGTGACGTTTCTTCATCCATGTACGCCAGCCTAGGTTACCATTTAGGAGTATTCACACCTTACGTAGTATACGGCGCGCAATTTAACGCCAATGAGCACTTAGAAGGGAATAGCTACTTAGTTGGTGTAGATTACGACTTGATGTCAAATATATCTATCAATGGTGAAATGCAATTCTTCGAAGCTCGTAGGTCAAACGGTGCCTTTATTGACGCCCCTAAAACCGATAAAGATGCATTGCTCTACACCATCATGTTGAGTTTTGTTTTTTAGCTCGAATTCAAATCGATGGTCACTTGCAGCAATTAAGATCCAAAAAAGCCAGTCGAATATTTCGACTGGCTTTTCATAAGCGGCTTATCTATTTACTCATTCAAATATTATGAGCTTGGCGCGACTCGTTTCTCTTTCAACTGTTCAATAACATAATCAGGAGCCACTTTACCTAGCTCACCCAAGCAATCATCTGTTTTTTCATTGCCATAGCGTACATAAATATCGCATACCACGTATAACTGTTCTGGAGAGCCAGAGATCAAATACGCTTTCTCGAACGATTTAGTCGATTTGTCGATATCCAGCTCTTCTTGTAGTACCCCATTCAAGTACCAGTAGTAGCTGTTATCTTTTGCAAGTTCTGCTGCTACTTCAATCTCTTTGGCTGCTGCTGCCTTGTCTTCAAGGCGAACCAAAGTTAATGATTTAGAATAGTGCATCGCTGCATTGTCCGGCACGTTCTTCAAACCACGATCCAACACCTCGACCGCTTGTTGATCTTTATTCTGAGCTCGGAAGTTATCCGCGTAGCTCAGCCAAACTTGAGGGTCTTTCTGGTGAGTATTAATCAACTCAAGATAAATCGTTTCCGCTTTATCCCATTCATTGTGCCAACGGAGCACGTCAGCGAACAACAATTGAAACTTTTCAGATTCTTGTGATTCCAAGAATGTTATTAACTCAGCGACAGGTTGTTCGATTTGTGCTTTCTGTTCTTTATCTAACGTATTGTAATCACGAACTAAGTTCGATGTTGCTGAATGACGAACCATAGAGTCTGTATCGCTCAGCAAAGGCGAAACTAACGCCCAAC
>NZ_JBFRVX010000244.1:0-2043 GCF_041475345.1 Vibrio sp. 10N.222.48.A3
CTGCAATGCCAAAGAGTAACCCAATGATCACTGGCGAAGGATTTGCCGTCACCGTTAGGTAGCCAGCTAAAGATAGACTTGCTGGTGCCGCCATAATCGCAATCGTTGGTTTTGCTGCGTCAGGCACTTCGTGAGAGAAGATCAAGCGGTAAACCATTATTGGTAGCATTACCGCATAAACCAATAAGCCAAAGACTAAAGTCGCGTGAGCAACGGGCTCTAAGATCGGGTTACCTGAAAAAGAAACGTCTGCCACGATAATACCGATTGGTGGCACAAACCAGCTTGGCACCATGTGGTGAATCTCAAAGTTTTTAGCTCTGTGGTATAAGAAGCTCACCAAGAACACGACATGTAACGCTACCGAAGCGAGCCACACAGCTTCTTGTAAGAATTGAGAGATTGGAGCCAACGAAGCAGACACCACCATACAACCCATTGCGAATGTGGGTACAACACTGCCGACAACAGGGTGAGCAAGATCTGCACGTAATAAGTGGCCGTGAATCAAAAATTTCACAGCTAAAACAAGAAGCAATACCGCCGCAATACCAGCACTGACCCACTGCACCAAACCCGGTGTGTGCAAAATACCTTGTGCGACTAAAACACCATCCCAACACCAGCCTAAACTTGCAATTGCGAGTGCTAACCCTGCCATGGGAGTTGGAGCTCCTGTTAATCTATATTTAATACGTTGAATCATGTCAGCCTCTCTTAAACTTAATTCACTAAACTTGTGAACTCATCAGCTTGTTGAAGCCATAATACGCTTGCGCTTCGTTAAACAATATCCAATTATATATAACAAATGTTCATTAATACTGAACGATACCTTTCCACCAGCAGCGTAAAACTAGGAACCTGATGGCTAATATTTCAATCAAACAACTCAAAGTGTTTGTCACTATTACCCAGCATTCGACATTGACCGCAGCCTCTGAGGCTCTGTTTCTGTCTAAGGCCGCTGTCAGCATGGCGCTAGGCGAAATGGAGAAACAACTCGGTCACTCTCTATTTGACCGGGTTAATAACCGATTAATTCTCAATCAAGAAGGACAAAAGCTTCTTCCTTTGGCGGATGAGATATTACATCGTGCTGCTGGTATTGATGTTTTGTTCCGTGACGACCAGCCTTTAAGTGGCAATCTAAAGGTCGGTGCGAGTGACACAATTGGTAATCAGGTCGCACCGTTTATTCTGTCTGGCTTTCGCGAGCTAACTCAGCATCAAGATCAGAGCTTATTCATTTCAAACAGTGCGCTGATCTGCCAAAAGTTGGTGGATTATGAACTGGATATCGCGTTAATTGAAGGAAAAACACTCCATCCGGAGTTGATCTCTAGCCAGTTCAGTAGCGATGAAATGTGTATTATTGTTAGTAATCAACACCCTCTCAATTCAAAAGAAAAAGTGATTTTAAGCGATTTAGAAGATAGTCATTGGATTTTACGTGAGTCTGGTTCAGGCACTCGCGAGTTTTTCCTTCGTGCCGTCGCACCGCGTATCGAACACTGGTATGAATCCTTTGAACTCAACACCACCGAGGCGATCATCAATTCAGTTTCTGCCAATCTTGGATTCGCGTGTTTATCACGACTGGCGGCGCAACGAGCAATTGACTCAGGCCGAGTGAAAGCACTCGATGTCCCACTCGACATGAAACGACGTTTCTGGATGCTGGTACACAAAGACAAATACCAGAGCCCGCTGCTGAAATCTTTCATGAGTTATTGTGAAGACTGGGCTACACATCAAGATTGAGGCCGCATTGTTAGGGCTCCAACTGGACTTTTAACATCAGAAACTGTATAAAAAGCCAGTAAAATTTTATCAAACTTAGAGGATTAACCATGGCTGTTATCGTCAAGTACGTGGTCGAACGCAACGGAGAAGAGAAAATGACTTTTACCTCTAAAGCCGAAGCTGACGCATACGACAAAATGCTGGATATGGCTGATGAGCTTTTTGAACTATTAAGCAAAAGCGATTTAGTTGAAGATGAAGGCAAGCAAGAAGAGCTTGCTATGTACCTAGCGAAGA
>NZ_JBFRVX010000245.1:0-8266 GCF_041475345.1 Vibrio sp. 10N.222.48.A3
TCTAACACTAACTCTCTTTCGTATTCTTCCCGAGAAACTTCGCTGCGTTTGCAGCCGTTTAGGGTATGAAAGCGACGGCGTCCACGAGCCAGTTGAATGTACTTCAACCAAACACGCTCTAACTTGGACTTCGCCTTATGAGGGTGAGACAACACTTTGATGAAATGTTTTTCTTCTGAGTTGCTTGGCGAAAGTTCGCCAGTCTCAAGTGCAAGCATAGTGTCACCAAACAAGGTTAGGATTTCCTCTTCTGAAAGAGTAAAATCACCCGACTTAGCAAACCCTCGTGGGAATTTAATGGTGTCATAAAAACGTTTTTTTCCGTGTCGGAATTCGGTCTCAGACATATCAGCCTCAGTAATGTGGTTAGATAGAAATTAGTGTTTATTGCTCACGCGAAAATATTGTTAAAAGGCTAAAATAGGAAACAAAACGTTTTTGCCTTTACGATAAACAATCCTAGATCGGCTAGTTAGCAGATTTATTACAGAGATGTATTTTTGATGGATGTGAAAGTATTTAGAACCTTTCTTGAGGTTGCAAGGGTGCGCCACTTTGGGCGTGCAGCTGAAAACTTGTATTTAACACAAGCAGCGGTGAGTGCGCGGATTAAACAGCTTGAAGGCTATTTTGATACTCAGCTCTTCATTCGTGACCGCAATAACATCAAGCTGACCTCTTCTGGTGAGCGTTTGATTGGTTATGCTGAAGTGATGGTATCCACCTTACAACAAGCCAAATTTGAGCTGTCGTTAGAGAGTGGAAAAGCGTTGCAGTTAACACTGGGTGGCACACCGAATATCTGGGATGCGTATCTACAAAACTGCTTAAGTGTGGTGACCGACTCTTTCGGTGGCTACGGCTTTATGGCCGAGGTGATGGGTCGCGAACAGCTGAACCGTAATTTGCTAGAACGAACCTTAGACATGGCTTTTGCTTTCGATCAGATCAAAGCGGAAGAGCTGAACTGTAAAAAAGTCGCTGACTTGGTTTTGGTGTTGGTATCAACGGAGCAAGATGATCTGGAATCTGTATTCCAACATAAATACGTTTATGTCGACTGGGGAACGCGTTTTGGTTCTGAACACGCCGAGCGTCACCCCAAAGTGCCTGCGCCGTATCTACGTACCTCAACAGCTCGTATCGCTTTAGATTTTATCTTAGAGAAAGGTGGCAGTGCGTATTTACCTGTTTCTATGGTTGAACCTTTTATCGAGTCGGGTCAATTGCACAAGGTCAAAGGGGTTGAAGACTGGTATCGCCCAATTTACCTGAGCTACCGTAAAAGCAGTACTTCGGTTGATGCGATCATTCAGGTTGAGAAGTTGGTTAATGAAATTGACCCATCGACTGCCTACACGTTGCAACAAGCCGCTGAACAAACACCAGAGTAACAGCTGTTTCTGTAACCAATATGCTTTGTTGACTAAATAAAAATGGCTCCTAACTAGTTATATAGTTGGGAGCCATTTTTGTTTTTAAACCAGAGATGATTTTCTTTTCCAAATCAGAGATAACCCTAACTCGGATAAAACCGTTTAAGCCTGGTATGCGTAACCTTTTTTAAAAGCCCTATCACTTCAAAGCACTATTCTTCGAAAATTCTAGAGATTCATTAGATTCTCGATAGACTCTTCAAGAGAGTGTGACATGTAAGAATGGATTTGATTGCCATCCGTTGCGTCAATCTCAATCTTAGAAATCCCCTTATCCGCTTCGTCTTCAAGAAAGCTTAGAGACTGTTCGACTGATTGACTGGTGAGAACCTGTTGGTTTGATAAAACAATACGACATGTGTGAAGAACCATAGCCTTTTCCTTATTATTCGATAGGTCTCTGCATCTTAATGTGCTGAGTACCGTTCGTTGACGTTGTGAGAATAATCCTTTCTCAAGGTTAAATTTAGTCGAATTGAGCGAAAAGAAAACCCTTTTTTGTGATTTATCTAACCTTCAGTTCCGAAAATGGCTAGCGACAATAACAGTTCACGGTAAACTTTTAGTTATTGGAGCACAGTATGGCTAATGAGAAGGACAGAGTATGTCTAAGAATATTCATCACAACAGCGCGTTAACGAGTGAGCAGTGCCATTTGGCTCGATATGCGCGAGATGTTCGCTTTGATGGGATGTTTTTCACAGCGGTGAAAACCACCGGGATTTTTTGTCGCCCTATTTGCCCTGCAAGTCCACCCAAAGAAGAAAATGTCGAATACTTTTCTCATCAAGCTCAGGCTTTGAAAGCGGGTTATCGCCCATGCTTACGTTGCCGACCAGACAGCGCGCCTTTTTCTCCGGCTTGGAAAGGTGTTGAAACTACCTTTCTGCGAGCTATGCAATTAATCGACAACGGTGCGCTGAATTCGGGGTCGATTGTCGACCTTGCCACTCGACTAGGCATCTCAGATCGTTATTTACGAACCTTGTTCGACAATTACATCGGGGTGTCACCGAAGCAATATAGCCTTTATAGCCAATTGATGTTTGCCAAGCAGTTACTGCATACCAGCAGCATGAGCATTACCGATGTCGGTTTTGCGAGTGGTTTTAACAGCACGCGCCGCTTCAATGATGCCTTTCAAAAAGAGCTTCAGCTTTCGCCAAGTCAAATACGAAGAGCTAAGCCAAGTAACAATCTAAGTAATCATATCCAACTCAGTTTCCATGGCCCGTTGGACTGGGATCATTTGCTGGGCTTTTATCGACGACGAATGATCGAAGGCTTAGAAGAGGTGGGCGACGGTTATTACCAACGCACAGTGAACGTGAACGGCTCGAAGGGCTGGTTCAAGGCCACTTTAGCCAAAGAGAGCAGTTTGGATATTGAGTTTGAGTTGGATGATATGAGCCAATTAAGAAGTTTGATCGCCAATATTCGACGTATGTTCGACCTTGATGTTGATATCAGCAAAGTTGAAGATTTCTTTAGCACCATTGATCCCAACTTGGTGGCTAAGAGTGGTATTCGTATCCCTGGTGTGTGGAGTGCTTGGGAAGCCGGAGTAAGAGCGATTCTCGGGCAGCAAGTCTCGGTAACAGCGGCCATTGGTCAGCTCAACTTGTTGGTGCGAAAGCTCTCAGGTTCATATCAGGTGTTTGATTCACAAGAGCAAGCTAATTCACAAGAGTGCTCTGACTTACAACAAATTGCTGATTCATCAGAGAAAGCGTATTTCCCTACACCTAAACAAATAGCTGATGCTGATGTGAGCTTTCTAAGGATGCCGGGAAGTCGTAAGGAAACCTTAAAGCGTTTTGCCCAATACATGGTCGATAACGAAGCTGAGCATCCTTCTAAGTGGATTGATCTCAAAGGTATTGGTCCTTGGACGATTCAATATGCGCTGCTGCGCGGGCTCAGTGAACCTAACCACTTGCTAGTAGGCGATTTGGTGGTGAAGAAATTCATCGAGCATCGCCCTACCATTAATACAGAGAGTGTTTCGCCTTGGGGAAGTTACGCCACGTTCCATTGTTGGAATCAGTCTTAAACGATGTTTCAAGTGGAATAGAGATACCTATCTGATATAGAAGCAATGAATAAACATCGGAATTACCAAGCTAGGAGAGATTATGACTAACCGTTTTACTTATTATCAAAGTCCACTAGGAACCGTGACGTTACAGGCGAACGATGAAGGGCTGCTCGGCCTTTGGTTTGAAACTCACACTACCAAGCCCGAACAGTTAGGTGTTCAAGATGATAGCTTTCCGATCTTTGCGTTGGCTATCAAACAGCTCAATCGCTATTTTGCTGGTGAAGCTATCCAGTTTTCTGTGCCGATCGCAGCCAAGGGCACTCCGTTTCAGCAGTCGGTTTGGCAAGCGCTGATGACCATTCCTTATGGAGAAACATGGAGCTATGCTCAATTAGCTGATGCGATTGGTAACCCAAAAGCGGTGCGTGCAGTGGGTTTGGCGAATGGCAAAAATCCGGTGTCTGTGATTGTGCCGTGTCATCGTGTGATAGGTAAAAATGGAAAGCTGACGGGTTATGCGGGGGGGGTAGAGCGTAAACAGCGTTTGTTAGTGATTGAGGGAAGAAAGTAAGTAAGCTTAGAAAGCTACTGAGCTAGCAACTTGAAACGCTGTTCTATCGGTTAAGGTTGAAGGTTTGTACGACTCAGGAGGAACATTAAGAGATCCCAGCGTGACTCTGCAATAAAAACGTGACTTTGCAATAAATTCGCTACTTTCTGGAAAATAATGATTTGGTTGCATATTATTTAGCCATGATTTTTAGGCAAGGATGCCCAAATGAATAACCATCATTTTCTGATAATAGCTTTCACTAGTGTGTTATTGCTGACCGGTTGTTTAACTGATACTAGTCGCCCCTTTGAAGTACCGCAGCTTGTTTTGTTCAAAGGGATGTATGAGAACGCGGACGATAACAGCTATCTACTTTTTGAGTCAGGACAAATGACCTATCAAACAATCGGTAACACGGTCACTAGAACTTATCGTATTGAAAATGATTTGATTAACATCGAGTTGAATTCAGGAAATAGCCGAGTGGATTCTGGGTTGATGATGCGCATTCAACAAGAAGGAGCGGTGTTAACCTGCAACCAGTGTCCAGCAGTGCAGTTAAGCAACGTCTGGACACGTGTTGATAAGCCTTTAGTTGATATGCATTAGGCTAGAACATATCACCGTTCAGCCATAGGTGAGCGGCGATACTGACCCCATAACCAATCATGATTACTGGCATCCATTTTAAGTGGCCAAAGAAGGTGTATTTTCCATGCGCCGCCCCCATCAATGCAACACCAGCGGCACTACCAATAGACAATAAGCTGCCGCCAACGCCTGCGGTTAGGGTGATCAGTAGCCAGTTGCCCATCGACATTTGGGGTTCCATGGATAACACGGCAAACATCACCGGAATGTTATCGACAATAGCCGATAAGATCCCCACCATGACGTTGGCCCAAATTGGATCCCACTGGCTATACATCACGCCCGAAGCTAATTCCAAGTAACCAAGTAGACTCAAGCCACCGACACACATTACCACGCCGTAGAAGAACAAAAGCGTGTCCCATTCGGCATGAGAAACTCTTCGAAATACATCGAACGGCACAACAGAACCGAGTCGCTTCAGGGCGCCTTCATCGTTATTGGCGATCGCCACTGCCTTTTTCTTGGCGAGTGAGTTGGGCAAAGTCTTGCGTAAGTAATAGCCAAAGAACTGCAGATAGGCGAGCCCCATCATCATACCCATTACTGGAGGGAAGTGGAGTACGGCATGGAAAGCAACAGCGGTCGCTATTGTCATAATAAACAAGAATACGATGCGCCTCGCACCACGTTTTAATTCAACGTGTTGATGGACTGTGTCGGGCTGAGTGGTGGGTACAAAGTAAGACATGATCAACGCAGGGACGAGGTAATTCATCACCGAAGGAATAAACAAAGGAATGAACTCACTAAAGCTCACATAACCAGCCTGCCACACCATGAGTGTTGTGATGTCTCCGAATGGACTGAATGCACCGCCAGCATTGGCGGCTATCACGATATTCACGCAGGCTAGGTTGACGAATTTAGGATTAGAACCTGCCACTTTAAGAACCACAGCGCACATCAATAGAGCTGTCGTGAGGTTGTCTGCGATCGGTGAGATAAAGAAGGCCAGAATACCGGTTATCCAGAACAAAGAGCGAAAGTTAAAGCCTTTGCCTACCATCCACGCTTGCAGCGCATCAAACAGTCTCCTCTCTTCCATGGCGCTAATGTATGTCATGGCGACGAGTAGAAAGAGTAATAGCTCGGCATATTCCAGCAGGTTGTGTTCGAGCGCTTGTTTGGCGACTTCAACAAGGTTGTGTTCTTGGTAGGTAAAACCAATGATTATCCAGATTAGGCCCGCTGCAAGTAGAACTGGCTTGGATTTTCGGAGTTTTAGGTATTCTTCCATCATCACCACGATGTAGGCGACAACGAAAATGGTCAGCGATAGGTAGCCAGCAAATGAACTGGTTAGTTTGAGCGGCTCTCCCAACTGAGAAGTGGCAGCGCCTGCTACCGTAGAAAAAAATAATAAAGAGAGAACAGCAGAAAGCTGGATACCTAACATGGATTACGCTCCGAAGTTAATAAGTTATTAACACGGGTAAAAGCGTAGACCTAAATAACCCTGTTCAGTGTGATAGATATCTTAATAATTCAATAGATTATATAGAAAACAGTAGATTGGGTGAAAACGTGAGATCACGATGAAAGATTTTTTTGAACTTTCTATTCGAAGCCTGATTATTGTGGCGATTATGTGCGTTTTTGATTGCGGTGTTGAAGCTAGGTTTGTTTAGTTTTGTATGAGAAATATTCTAATTTTTTTAGCGTATACCTCTACTTTAAAATTTGAATCACAGTTTTATATGTTGCTTTGGTTCTTTTATTTAAACCGATGCACTATTTGATTTTGGTCATTAACCTTTTGCTCATTAGTTTGCACTATCTATACGTGTTATGTTCCACATAAACGAGATGTATAGAGGTCCTTATGACTAATCCAACCAAAACCGATCGTAAAGTCACGATCGGCAGCTATATCGCACTCGCGTTCGCGATTGTGTTCTTTTCAGGCTTAATGCAGTCCAATGAATGGTATGGAGTGCTCGATTTTACGACGCTCAACGGTTCATTTGGTAAGGTCGCTTACGATGTGAGTGAGTCGGCTGATGGTATCCAAGCGGCAACGACGTCACTGCGTGGTAAAGGCGGTAGTGGTGCGCGCGACGGTTTCATTTTTGCATTGACACTTATTCCGACCGTGATGTTTGCATTGGGCATGATTAACGTACTTGAGCACTACGGTGCACTGGACGCGGCTCGTAAACTACTAACTCCACTACTTCGTCCTTTAATGGGTATTCCGGGCAACTCAGGCTTGGCACTGATTGCTTCTCTGCAAAGTACCGATGCGGGTGCTGCGATGACACGTCAGCTCAAAGATGAAGGGCATTTGACTAAGCGTGAAACCGATGTGTTCACCATGTTCCAGTTTACTGCGGGTGCGGCGATCGTTAACTTTTTCTCTTCAGGTGCGGTGTTGTTCACTCTAACGGCGATGGATGGTTCTTTGGCAGTGACATCGTCAATTGGTCTTGCTGTTGCGGTGATGTTTATCTTCAAGTTTGTTGGTGCGAACTTATTCCGCCTTTACCTCAATATTACTGAAGGTAAAGAAGACAAAACAAAATCAGACAAAGAACAAAAACTGGAAGAGGAAGTAGCATAATGAGCGAAGTTAAAGCAAAGAAACCAATGGTTACTGATATTTTCGTTGAAGGTGCTAAGAAAGGCTGGGTTATTGCGACAACCTCTACAGTACCTAATGTTCTGATGGCGTTTGTGATTATTAAGGCGTTGCAGATTACTGGTGCACTGGATCTGATGGGTAGTGTGTTTGCACCTATCATGGCGGTATTTGGTTTACCGGGCGAAGCGGCAGCAGTATTGATTGGCGCGTGGATGTCGATGGGTGGTGCAGTCGGTGTGGTTATCACGCTATTTGACCAAGGCATTTTGAACGGCAACCATATTGCTATTTTGGCGCCAGCTATCTACTTGATGGGTTCTCAGGTGCAATATATGGGACGCATCATGGGACCAATTGGTACTGAAGGTCGTTATATCCCTGTGATGATCGCGATTTCAGTATTGAATGCGTTTGGTGCTATGTTTTTGATGAACATTATTTTGTAACGTGGCTTTGAACGATTAGCTACTATTTGAACGATCAGTTACTAATAGCTTTTCGATGTTGAAAAAAGAAACCCCGTTTGGCTTTCACCAAACGGGGTTTATTCTTTTTCGTAGCCATCCTGCTACTGACGTTGTTACTTATTTTTTAATAAGGTCACGTATGCTCCTTGCATCGTTCCTTGATTTGGCTAAATCCTTTAACCTATCCAATCCATCGCCTTCCTAGCGGTGTCCATGCTAACTCATCATCCTGACAAGTGACTCTATCCTAGAGTAAAACTTCCTTGCTGATCACTCATCCTAAGCCATCAAATCTTCATCCTGAAGATACCTAATCCGTTAGGCTTTTCCTGTTCTTGCCAACTCCCTGTCGACATGAGTATTAAACACTTTGGAGGCTTTATTCGCAATTAGCCTTAGGAAATAAATATCCTCGTTAACTAAAATAAATATGCGTGGATTCATATAAAACAAGGGGTTGGGTTTGTAATTTTACTTTTTTCTGCGAAGCTTGACTGTGATCTCTTACGTTCGGTGTGAGAGATCTCTTACAAA
>NZ_JBFRVX010000246.1:0-3429 GCF_041475345.1 Vibrio sp. 10N.222.48.A3
ATAAAGATCTATACGACCTTCCTGCAGAAGAAGCAGCTGAAATCCCAACAGTTGCAGAATCTCTACAAGGTGCTCTAGCAGCACTTAACGAAGACCGTGAGTTCCTAACTGCTGGTGGCGTATTCTCTGACGACTTCATCGATTCTTACATCACTCTGAAATCTGATGACGTACAGCGCGTGAACATGGCTACACACCCACTTGAGTTTGAACTGTACTACTCAGTTTAATCCTTAGTCGGTTAGCATGTAATTCTTACTGCAATAAAAGCTATTGCAACATGTAAGAAGCACTAAAAAATATTAGGCTCGCCTCGCAGGCGGGCCTTTTTTCTATTCTCCCTCCCCCAGCTTCCTCGTACCATATCTTAAACAAAAGCCCTCAGAGGCTGTTGCTATAAATACAATAAAATCAATAACAAAACTAACGTCAAACGTGAAAACACCTAACGGTGAAAAGAGGCTAACGATATGAAAAACATACTGTTCCTAATCGGATTAACAGTCGCATTCTCGTGCTCTGCTCAAACGGTGTACACCTGGGAAGATGAGGATGGTGTGCTTCACTTTAGTGATACCCCTACCGATCAAGGTGCGGAGGCTCTGCGCCTACCTGACGTACAAGCTTCCGCGCCTGCTCCTAAATTTGAGGCTTCAACGCCTGTTGACGCTGCAGATCCCTCTACAACTAAAATGGCAACACCAGTTCAAGCTCAGGAAAAAACGGATAACACGAAACGAGAGGTACCCGCTCAGTTAGCCCTCAGCATGCTGACTCCAGTTCATGATCAAACCATCCGCAGCAACCGTGGCTTAATCCCAATAAAAATAGAACTCAACCGCAAGCTTGGTATTGGAGAGCAGTTGCAATTGATGCTCGATGGTCGTCGTTATGGCGCTCCACAAACCCAACCTAATTGGGAATTGAAAGGTATCGATCGAGGCACTCACACCATTGCAATTCAAGCACATAGAAGCGGCAAGCTTATTGCATCTACTAGTCCAGTCACCGTGTATTTACATCGAGCGACGCTCAAGTAAGCCAATGTGTTAAAAGAGGCCAAATTACCTCTACTTTTCACCTGATCGAAGCAGCTTTCAGCGACTCTAATGAATTATCTTTAGCTTCTGGTTGATATGCGCCATACTTGAACTTAGCTTCGCACCAATTTGGTGCAGTGAGAAAAACACCAGTTCAAGGACGAAATAGTGAATCGATCAGCCAAAAGCGACAGCATAGATACACATCATCTTTCCAGCGCCATTCTCGACAATATGGTGACCTCAACATTGATGCTCGATGAGCAACTGTATGTCCGATACGCCAACCCGGCGGCTGAACAACTCTTTTCGCAAAGTGCACGACGTATCGTTGATCACCCTCTGAGCCAACTTATCCAGCACGCCTCACTGGATTTAGCGCTGTTGACTCAACCGCTACAAAGTGGCCAAAGCATCACAGACAGCGACGTTACCTTTGTGGTTGATAACCGCCCACTAATGCTTGAGGTAACAGTGAGCCCAATCTCTTGGCAGCGAGAAACGCTGTTATTGGTTGAGATGCGCAAGATAGACCAACAAAGACGCCTCAGCCAAGAGCTCAACCAACACGCACAACAACAAGCGGCTAAACTATTGGTGCGTGGATTAGCCCATGAGATTAAGAATCCATTGGGCGGATTAAGAGGAGCCGCGCAGCTACTTGGTAAAATGCTCCCTGATCAGTCCCTTAATGAATATACGCAGATCATTATTGAGCAAGCCGACCGCCTGAGAGCTTTGGTCGATCGCCTGCTTGGCCCACAGAAACCGGGGACCAAATCGGAAGAGAACCTTCACCAAATACTTGAAAAAGTAAGGCAACTCGTCGAGCTAGAATCAGGTTCAACACTCGTCATCGAACGAGACTACGACCCGAGCCTACCGGACATCTTGATGGATTCAGCACAGGTAGAACAAGCCATGCTCAATATAGTGAGCAACGCAGCTCAGATTCTGAAGGCTCAAGAATCAGGAAAAATCACCATTCGCACCAGAACGGTGCATCAAGCAAACATTCATGGTCAGCGACACAAACTCGCCGCTCGCATTGAGATCTGCGACAACGGCCCGGGTATCCCCGATGAATTGAAAGACACCCTGTTTTACCCAATGGTCAGCGGACGAGAAGGAGGTACAGGGCTAGGGCTATCGATATCTCAAAACCTGATCGATCAACACAATGGGAAAATTGATGTTGAAAGCTGGCCGGGCAACACCACATTCACGATTTATTTGCCGATATAAGCAAAGCTGTGTCTCCCACTGGAAACAACGTTTCATTGGCAACACTGAATACCGAACAATAAAAACAACAATGATTATCACAATAGATTTGGCTGCAAAGGATTTGAATTATGAGTAAGGGATACGTTTGGGTCGTCGATGACGACAGCTCTATCCGCTGGGTAGTAGAGAAAACACTTTCATCTGCGGATATAAAGTGTGAAACATTTGCTGATGCAGAGAGCGTATTACTTGCTCTTGAGCGCGAGACACCAGACGTTTTGGTGTCCGACATTCGCATGCCCGGCATTGACGGTATTGAGCTTTTGCATCAGGTTCATCAACGCTCTCCCGACCTGCCAGTGATCATTATGACCGCGCACTCAGACCTTGATGCTGCGGTCAATGCTTATCAAAAAGGCGCTTTTGAGTATCTGCCTAAGCCGTTCGATATCGATGAGACACTGACTTTAGTAGAACGAGCAATCGCCCACAGCCAAGAGCAAAAGCGAGAACAGGCGAGTGAAGCAGTAGAAGACACCAACGCGCCAGAAATCATTGGCGAAGCGCCTGCGATGCAGGAAGTCTTCCGCGCCATTGGTCGTTTGTCTCGGTCATCCATTTCCGTGCTAATCAATGGTGAATCAGGTACAGGCAAAGAACTAGTCGCACACGCCTTACATCGTCACAGCCCAAGAGCGAAAAAGCCCTTTATCGCCCTGAACATGGCTGCGATTCCCAAAGATCTCATCGAGTCAGAACTGTTTGGCCACGAAAAAGGCGCCTTTACCGGTGCTAACAGTGTTCGCCAAGGACGCTTCGAGCAAGCCAACGGGGGTACTCTGTTTCTTGATGAGATTGGCGACATGCCACTCGATATTCAGACTCGACTACTGCGCGTGCTGTCTGATGGCCAGTTTTATCGCGTAGGTGGACATTCTGCGGTTAAGGTCGATGTTCGTATCGTTGCCGCAACCCACCAAGATCTTGAGCGCTTAGTACATGACGGTGGTTTCCGTGAAGACCTTTTCCATCGACTCAACGTTATCCGAATCCATATTCCGGCACTGCGCGAACGTAAACAGGACATTGAAAAGCTGACTCACCACTTCCTAGCATCAGCCGCTGAAGAGCTTGGCGTAGAAGTGAAGACACTACACCCAGA
>NZ_JBFRVX010000247.1:0-379 GCF_041475345.1 Vibrio sp. 10N.222.48.A3
AGCTCAAGCTGAACAAGCGGCGCGTCGTGCACAAGCACAACATGCAACGGCTGAAAACCAGCTAGCTGACGATGAAGCGGATGCGGCATCTCCACAAACGGTAGTACGCGATGAGCGTAAAGTGGGTCGTAACGAACCATGTCCATGTGGAAGTGGTAAGAAGTACAAACAGTGTCACGGTAAAATAGACTAAGTCTGGTGAATCGTTGCTGTAACGGATGATTGTAGTGTCGGAGGTACTCACTTACTAACGTAAGCTCCGTGCCTCCTCCTTGCACTCACCACGTCACAGCTTAGCTTCACACAAACTTATTGATAAAAAGAGTCGCTTAGGCGGCTCTTTTTGTATGTGAAAATAATAAGGTTTCGATAGCGTCAT
>NZ_JBFRVX010000247.1:1163-5445 GCF_041475345.1 Vibrio sp. 10N.222.48.A3
AGTGAGGGACGAGCGAATCGGGGATCTTTCGAACTAACAAGAGAGCAGATTCCCTATCTAATTCGTTCCTCATTGTAGGGAATGACGCTAGGGACATAGAAGGAACACCATCATATGAAAAGAATCCACATTGTAGCGGGCATCATCTTCAATCAAGATAAGTCACAGGTATTTATCACTAAGCGCCCAGACGATAAACACAAAGGCGGTTTTTGGGAATTTCCAGGTGGCAAGGTTGAAGCGGGCGAAACCATCGAACAAGCAATGACTCGTGAGCTTGATGAAGAGATTGGTATTAAGGTGACAGAACAGACTTTGTTTGAACACCTTGAGTTTGACTATACGGATAAGTCACTTAAGTTTGATTTCATCCTTGTGACCGAATTCGAGCAACAGCCTTATGGTAAAGAAGGTCAACAAGGTGAATGGGTCGATCTTGAATCATTGAGTCAATACGCCTTCCCCGAAGCAAACGTGCCAATTTTAGAGCGAGTAATAAAAGAGTTTTCGTAATTGCTAGCCTGAGTTTGAGATTGTTGTTAGTTTAAAGAGATTAATCGATTGAACGTTGCTGCAAGAGATAAGTGGCAACGGTAACCAAAACAATGGAGATATTCGCAGTGGTAAGAATTGCAATTGCAGGAGCAGCTGGCCGTATGGGTCGTAACTTGGTGAAAGCCGCTCACCATAATTCAGAAGCAAGCGTTGGTGCTGGTTCAGAACGTCCAGAATCATCTTTGGTCGGTGTTGACGTCGGCGAGTTATGCGGTGAAGGTCGTTTTGATGTGGCTCTAGTTGATGACCTTTCGAAAGCGATTGAACAGTTTGACGTGATCGTCGACTTTACCGCACCTGTAAGCACATTAGCGAATATTGAACTTTGTAAACGTCACGGTAAAAAACTGATCATCGGCACTACGGGTTTCTCTGAAGAAGAAAAGCAGGTTATCGATGCGGCTTCAAAAGAAATGGCTATCGTAATGGCACCGAACTATAGCGTTGGCGTGAACTTGGTTTTTAAGCTGTTAGAGAAGGCCGCTAAAGTGATGGGCGATTACTGTGATGTTGAAATCGTAGAGGCTCACCACCGTCATAAAGTCGATGCGCCGTCAGGTACTGCGATCGGCATGGGTGAAGCGATCGCTGGTGCGATGGGCAATGAGCTAAACGATGTCGCTGTATGGTCACGCGAAGGCATTACGGGCGAGCGTACAAAAGATGAGATTGGTTTTGCGACAATCCGTGCCGGTGACATCATTGGCGAGCATACCGCAATGTTTGCTGATATTGGTGAGCGCGTTGAAATTACCCATAAAGCCACGGATAGAATGACCTTTGCTAATGGCGCAATCAAGGCAGCTGTTTGGCTAAATGATAAGCCAGCAGGCTTTTATACCATGACAGACGTCCTTGGTTTAAACGATCTGTAAATAGATATTTATGCGCTGGCAATTGCCGGCGCTTTCTTTATTTGGTGGCTTTTCCTTAAGAATTCCTCTTCTACGATCTTCCTTCTACTTTCTTCTTATCGCCACTTTCCCTCTATTTTTATGCTATTTATGCAGGCTTTAGTGTGCTTTTTGTTTTAGATCTTTAAATTATCATGTTTTCTCTTGGTATTTATCGATTGCGTTTTGTCGCTGATATTTTTGGCACTCTATGGTTAGCTAAAATGACGGGTGAAAATTAGAAAATCGTAATATTCCTATTAATTGAGTATGAAAGTTGAACTTTTGAAGCTTTGGTAAAGGAAATTGAATTAGTTCTTACAAATGTTTAATTTCTTTTGCGTTAAATGTTGACACGTATCACGCAGATCACTAAAATACCGCCAATTTGTCTAATTTCCATAAACACGCAGTTTTTGGTGTTGCAGGAAGGTAGATTTGCAAATTAAATCAATTTTAATGCATTTTTATTTCTGGAGGTTGTCTTGAAGAAGTCAGCACTACTCGTCCTAGAAGATGGGACAGTATTTCACGGTGAAGCCATTGGCGCTGTAGGTTCTGCAGTTGGTGAAGTCGTTTTTAATACCTCGATGACGGGGTACCAAGAAATCCTCACTGATCCTTCCTATTCTCAGCAAATCGTTACCCTTACTTACCCTCACATTGGCAATACCGGAACCAATTCCGAAGATGAAGAATCTTCTTCAATCCATGCTCAAGGCCTTGTGATTCGCGATCTCCCTCTAATCGCTTCTAACTTCCGTAATGAACAATCCCTTTCTGATTACCTTAAGTCGCAAAACGTTATTGGTATCGCTGATATCGATACTCGTAAGCTGACGCGTATTCTTCGTGAAAAAGGCGCACAGAACGGTTGTATCGTAGCTGGCTCTTCAGTAAATGATGGAAATTTAGACGAAGCTTTGGCTCTAGCTAAAGCAAAAGAATTCCCTGGCCTGAAAGGTATGGACCTTGCGAAAGAAGTTACAACAAAAGAAGCGTATCAATGGAAACAAGGTTCGTGGACGCTTACGGGTGGACTTCCTGAAGCGAAAGCAGACTCTGAATTGCCATACCACGTTGTTGCTTATGACTTCGGTGCAAAACGAAACATCTTACGAATGCTTGTTGACCGCGGCTGCCGCCTAACGGTTGTTCCTGCTGAAACTTCTGCTGAAGAAGTACTTGCTCTGAACCCAGACGGTGTTTTCCTTTCAAATGGCCCTGGTGACCCAGAACCATGTACTTACGCAATTGAAGCAACAAAAGTGTTCCTAGAAAAAGGTTTACCAATCTTTGGTATCTGTCTAGGTCACCAGATTCTTGCTCTTGCGTCAGGCGCTAAGACAGTGAAAATGAAGTTTGGTCACCACGGTGCAAACCACCCGGTTAAAGATTTAGAACGTGATGTTGTGATGATTACTTCACAAAACCACGGCTTTGCTGCTGACGAAGATACGCTTCCAGAGACATTACGAGCGACTCATAAGTCTCTATTTGATGGTTCTCTACAAGGTATCCACCGTACAGACAAACCAGCATTTAGCTTCCAAGGTCACCCAGAAGCAAGTCCAGGTCCAGAAGATGCGGCGCCGCTATTCGACCACTTCATTGAATTAATTAACCAGTCTGTTGCAAACAAACAAGACAAAGCGTAATCCGGAGTAGTAGATAATGCCAAAACGTACTGACATTAAAAGTGTTCTAATTCTAGGTGCTGGTCCGATTGTTATCGGTCAAGCATGTGAGTTTGATTACTCTGGTGCTCAAGCTTGTAAAGCACTTCGCGAAGAAGGTTACCGAGTTATTCTTGTAAACTCGAACCCAGCGACAATCATGACTGACCCAGACATGGCTGATGCGACTTACATCGAACCTATCCAATGGGAAGTTGTTCGTAACATCATCGCTAAAGAGAAGCCTGATGCAGTTCTACCGACAATGGGCGGCCAAACTGCACTTAACTGTGCGTTAGATTTAGAAAAATACGGCGTACTTGAAGAGTTCGGCGTAGAGATGATTGGCGCAACTGCTGACGCTATCGATAAAGCTGAAGACCGCTCTCGTTTTGATAAAGCAATGAAAGCTATTGGTCTTGAGTGTCCAACGGCTGATACAGCGAAAACGATGGAAGAAGCTTACAAAGTTCAAGAAATGGTTGGTTTCCCTTGTATCATTCGTCCATCGTTTACGATGGGTGGTACAGGCGGTGGTATCGCTTATAACAAAGAAGAATTTGAAGAAATTTGTCGTCGTGGTCTGGATCTTTCTCCAACCAACGAACTTCTAATCGATGAGTCACTTATCGGTTGGAAAGAGTATGAGATGGAAGTGGTTCGCGACAAGAACGACAACTGCATCATCGTATGTGCGATTGAAAACTTTGACCCAATGGGTATTCACACTGGTGACTCGATCACCGTGGCTCCTGCTCAAACGCTAACAGACAAAGAATACCAACTAATGCGTAACGCTTCTCTAGCGGTACTGCGTGAGATTGGTGTTGAAACGGGTGGCTCAAACGTACAGTTTGGTATTAACCCGAAAGATGGCCGTATGGTTATTATCGAGATGAACCCACGTGTATCTCGTTCTTCTGCACTTGCTTCTAAAGCAACAGGTTTCCCAATCGCTAAGATTGCAGCGAAACTGGCTGTTGGCTTTACGCTAGACGAGCTAATGAATGACATCACTGGTGGCGCAACGCCAGCATCATTCGAACCAACAATCGATTACGTAGTAACTAAGATTCCTCGTTTTAACTTCGAGAAGTTTGCAGGTGCTAACGACCGTCTAACGACTCAAATGAAGTCGGTTGGTGAAGTTATGGCTAT
>NZ_JBFRVX010000248.1:0-4961 GCF_041475345.1 Vibrio sp. 10N.222.48.A3
AGGTACAATATTCAAACTTAAGCGTATCTAAAGTTTCGGTTCCTAAGAAAGCTGGTTCAACTTACGATTTAAATTTCTCTGAGCAACAGCCTATTCAAGGAATGCACGTACCTTCTCATAGACCAGTGTTTAGCTATAAAGAAGTTGAGTCAATTCCAACTAAGCCTAAGAAAAAAGAAGATTACTTTAATGAGTATAATGCTAACGTTGTCGATAAATTCAACAATACGGGTGAATGGCTTAAAAATATAAGTCCGAATTATTTACTTAAAGAGTCTCTAATTGGGCTTGCTACCTTCGGGTACGGCAATAGTCATGTCGTTGCCAATAAGGAATATGCAGAATTATTCGAAGGGTTTCAGGAAATCTTGAAAATAATGTTACCTGCAACCTTAGGGTTTAAACACTTAGAAATAAGAATCCCAGAAGTGGTTTTAGTAACGGAGTCTGGTGAGTTTTCTATTGATGCTGCTTCAGGTGGTGTGGCATCAATAATTGGTGTAGCGTGGCAAATATACATGTTTTCTCAAAATAAAGAGAACTTTGTAATCACGATCGACGAGCCAGAAAATCACTTACACCCTTCCATGCAAAGAGAGTTAATTCCAAATTTAAGCAAAGCTTTTCCTAAGGCCCAATTCGTTATTGCTACTCATAGTCCATTTATTATTGGATCTTCTAAAAAATCCCAAGTGTACGCTCTTGCATACAATAATGAAAATCGGGTATTTTCTCGAAAGCTTGACATGATTGATAAAAGTGGCAATGCGGCAAAAGTTTTAAGAGAGGTTCTTGGGGTTCCTGTAACAGTGCCTGTTTGGGTCGAAGATGAAATAAAAGAAGTTGTAAAAAAATACTCTGAACAAGGCGTCGATGAGGGCTTGTTTCAACGAATGAGACAGGAACTAGAAGAGAAAGAACTGCAAGAATTTATGCCCAAAGCAATCACTCTAGTTGTGGAGAGTCTAAATGATAAAGCTTAATAAGGGGTCTAAGCCACAAGTTCTGGTAGACAATGCTACAAACTGGACCAATGAATTACTTGGTTTTATTCAGCGCGATGAAAAGGTTCCTTCATCTGTTTCAAATCGTTATAACCATTCAGATGTGAAAGGTCTTCTCAAGCAGGAAGCTAAAAATAAATGCATGTACTGTGAGAGTAAAGTGAGTCACGTATCATATGAGCATATAGAACATATTAAACCTAAGGCTAAAGATAAGTACCCAGATTTAACGTTCGAATGGCAAAATTTAGGGCTTGCATGCCCTGTTTGCAACATGAATAAAAGTGACGAATACGACCAAAATCTGCCATTTTTAAACCCGTTTAATGATGAACCGAGTGACCACCTATATGCTGCGGGCCCCTACGTATTTGGAAAGCCAGGTCAAAACAGAGGGAAGTTGACGGAGAAAGTCATTGAATTAAATAGAATGGACCTTGTAGAACAGCGACTAGAAAGAATAGATGCAATACGCCAACTTATGGATAGCTATGAAAACGAGCATAATCCAATACTCAAAAAGGCAATTTATAAAGAGCTTGTAGAAGAGTTAGGGGAAGATAAAGCATATTCATTTGTACTGAATTCAATAGTGGATGTTGTCGGAATACGCACCGTATAACTGAGGCGGATTCTAAGTATACGATTGTCAACCTACACACGACCGAAGTGAGTATAGCCCCAACCTCATTGTTCGGATTAGATTTGATAGGGAAAACGCACGCCCCCGGAATGAGTAGAGTATTTAATCTAACCAATTTTGGGGCAAAAATGAGCCAGCCGTGATTGACTGACTCAAGGGAAGCTCTCTTAGTTACTTGATCGGAATATAGATTTCGGTTTTCAAATTCTCAGGTTTAGTTCGTCTTGGGTCTCGATTCAGGTACACCTCAAAGCATGGTTGGTCTCGCAGTTCAAACCCACTGTCTGGTAGCCATTTCAAGAGTAAATAACGGTATGCTTCAGAGAGTTTCTCGTAAGTACCTTTGTGCAAGGCCTTGGCATATTTGCCACCCAAAATTGTCTTGCGATCGATACATCCATCCTATTTCGACATAGGTAGTGTCCTACACTGCGAGACTCCATGATTTTCCATTATTGCTAATTTGTCTGAAAGTTTAGATTCAAGACCGTTTTGCGAATGATAAGCCCAATACGATCAATCTCTATGATAAATGATCAGACTTTATTGGAAGTGCTCGAACTAAAATGCCCTCCGACAGGGATTGATAAAGTAATCACGTTTCTGTCGGTGCGGTCACTTTCTATTATCGCAAAACAGACCATGCAAGCTTTATAAAATAATTGTTATGATATCTTATGTGAAATGTTAATGATTACTCTTCGTTTAATAGCTTCACTAAAGCTATTCGATCTAAGATTAAATAGGTAAATCACCTAACTGATTGAATCATTGACGGATCCTGTTGATTTTATGATGAGAAGAAGGTGGGGCTAGTGAGTAGTCATGTCTCCGAGGTGATAGAAAACAAAGACAGTTTTGAACGCCCGTTTTCGATCAAAATTCCGCGCCGTAAGTGGTTTGGTTGGAAGGGGATCGAACTGCGCTTGGTATTGGCATTGGCCATGTTATCGATGACCACCATCTTCCTTTCGGTTGTTTCTAGCTTTACTTTTGACGATCTAAACCAACGCCTCGTTGAATTAAAAGAGAGTGAAATCCCCGCCTTAGATAACGCTGCACGCCTCAATGATATGGTGCGTGTGATTATCACGACCTCATCTCAACTCAGTGATGCTGAATCTAATTTAGAGCGTAAGCAGGCGATGCTCAAAATTGAAGAGGCCATTTCAGTGATGAATAGCGTTATGGTTCAATTCCCTGATTATCACGCCTATTTTAAAGATCTTATCGCCCAAGTTAACAATAGTCTGAGTTTGTTGTATCAAAGTGAGATTGAGTCAGAACAACTCAATCAAGAACTTCGTAATTTGCTTGAGGGTTTTTATCCTCTGTTGCAACAGGCCAGTGATTCACTCGATAGTTTGCCTGAGTCAGCCAAAGATCAAATTCAATATACTCAGTTGAAATCTCTGCTTTATTACCAATTAGGCTTAGTAGAGAAGTTGTATAACGACTCAAGCTTTAATGAGTTGGATTACACTAGCTACCGCTTAGAGCAAGTCGGTGAAGAGTGGTGGAAACTTTGGGTCAGTGGTGATTTAAGAAGTAATTTTCCTGAGTTAGATCGCCAACTCACGGTTATTTATAACCTCGCTTCAAGTGATAGCAGCTTGTATGGGATGAAAAACAAAGCGCTTAATCATCTCTATCAAGAGCAGTATTTCCTGCAAAACAGCCGCGAGCATTTGAATCAGTTAACCGTGCAGATCGAAAGCAACACCAGCAAGGTGAATAGCAATATTGACCTGTCGATTCAGCAGGCGCAGTTGTCTTTACAATCGAACCAACAACTCTCTCTTTTTCTTTCTCTGTTTAGCGTGTTGGCTGCAGCTGCCATTTCGTGGTTCTACGTGCGTAAGAGTATTTTAGAAAGGCTTTTACAGCTCAAAGACAACATGTTCGCGATTTCTACCGGTCATCTAGATACCGAAGTTTCTATTCGTGGCAAAGACGAAGTGACGCAAATGGCCAAGTACCTAAAGGTATTCCAGACCACGGCCAAAGTCGTTAAGCAAACCAATCGAAAATTAGAGGCTGAGGTTGAAGAGCGCACCTTAGCCGAAGCCAAATTACGAGTGACTCAAGACGAGCTAATCCAAGCCGGAAAATTGGCCGCGCTAGGGCAATTGAGTGTCGGGATCACGCACGAGATCAATCAACCTCTGACCGCAGTAAACAGTCACGTTCGAAGCGCGCAGCTTTGGTTAGGCAAGCAAAGGCCAGACAGGGCAGAAGAGAACCTAAAAAAGATCGAGATTTTGTTAGACAAAGTGGCTGCGATTACTCGTCACCTAAAGGCCTTCTCACGTAAGAGTGATGGCAAGATTGATAACGTTGAATTGAATAAGGTGATTGGTGATGCGATTGACCTGTTTGAAACCCGACAGAGCGCTGTGTCGATTCAGTATTCGCCCCAAAGTAGCCAAATGGTTCGAGCTAACAACATTCGCTTAGAACAGGTTCTGGTGAATTTGATCAGCAATGCTTTGGATGCCATTGAGCACAGAGAACAACCAGAGCTCAGCATCTCAACTCAAGAGCATTCGAAGACCATTCAGATTTTGGTGATGGACAACGGGTTAGGGATACCTGAAGAGGACATTCCGCATCTGTTTGACCCATTTTATTCCAGCAAAACAACAGGTAAGGGGCTTGGGCTAGGCTTGTCTATCGCATACAACATAATAAAAGATTTTGGCGGCTCGATTCACGTGGAATCGGTTGAACACCAAGGCACCACCTTTATCGTCACTCTACCAAAAGGCACAGGTTCATGATTTCAGAAAAACACATAGTTCTTATCGACGATGAAATAGATGTCGTCGACGCCGTGAGCGAAATGTTAGAGCTAGAAGGGTTTAGTGTCACCACCTTTACTGATCCCAACCTTGGCCTAAAGTCGCTTAAAGCAAACAGTCAGTCGGTTGTGCTGTGTGACGTGCGCATGCCGAAAGTGGACGGTTTGACGTTGTTGAGCTCAATCCAACACCGTGCCCCGAATGTGCCCGTTTTATTGATGAGTGGCCATGGCGATATTCCAATGGCGATCGAAGCGATGAAGTTGGGCGCTTTCGACTTTCTAGAAAAACCGCTTAATTCGAGTGAGCTGGTGGAGAAGCTTGATTTGGCGATTACCCAGTGTCAGCACAGCTGCCCGTCAACCTCGGATGGTGATGAGCAAGAGGATTTACCGATTGAATCTGTGGTTATTGGCCAATCAAAAGCGATGGATACCATACGTAAGCAAGTGCTCGCTTTAGCGCATACTGGCGTCGACACCATCATCAACGGAGAAACGGGAACGGGCAAAG
>NZ_JBFRVX010000249.1:0-4697 GCF_041475345.1 Vibrio sp. 10N.222.48.A3
GTAACATTGAGTGATATTCATGAAAGTTGGGAATGATTGTTTCAACTTACCTCAAACAACATTCATTCTCTAGATTTGAAACTAAAGGTTTGAACTCAGTTAGGTATTTTAAATTGTGAACGCAAAGTGTCACGAGAGCATTAGAATGGATTGCAGAACGAGCTGGATTAAAAAAGACTCCTTTGCGGAGCCTTTCACTTTGTAACGATAGCTTATTTGATAGCAAAGGTTGGCAGTGATAAGTGCCAACGAATAGCGCCAAGCCTAATCAATAGTGTCGTGAAGACGCCGGCCAAAAAGGCGGTTTCTGAGTCGTGTCCCATGTTGAGCGCCATGGTATGGAAAGTACCACCAATGATACAAGCGGTCGCATAGACTTCACTTCTTAGAATCATTGGCACTTCGCGTGCAAGCACGTCACGGATAATACCGCCACCACAGCCTGTGATAACACCCATGATAATGGCCACTAATGCCGAGTCTTGATAAATCAGTGCTTTTTCTACACCAATACCAACAAACACCGCTAAGCCGATCGCATCACATACCGGCAATATCCACCAAGCCAGACGCTTTGGACGTCTTACTATAATCATGGTCAGCAAACAGGTGGTGATGATAACCCAAAGGTAGGTGGTATCGGTGATCCAAAACACGGGAGTTGCTCCTAGTGCCATGTCACGAATAGTACCGCCGCCAATCGCGGTTACACTGCCTAGAACGGCTACGCCAAAGGGATCCATCTTAAGACGGCCAGCGACAAATACGCCTGAGACGGCAAAGATGGCGGTGCCAAATAAATCGATAATATAAAGCAGCATGGAGTCCATGATACTGGTGCTCTTATAGTTAAAATTGTAGGGACAGGTCGGTGGCGAATTGTACGAAAAAACGCTGCAAATAGTTAGTGATTTTGCCTAGCTCTATCGAAGAAATCGCACACTTGTTGGATTGCTTTCAAAGTTCTTGTTGTCGGGCGATTAATCCAGTCAGAATTAAGTGACCAAATCTGATTTTGAGCAACTGCCGGGATCTCATCTTCCCAAGTTTGCCACATGGTTCCATTCTCAATTGCGTGCTGAGAAGTGAAGATCACTTGCGGCTTCCTTAACACAACTTGTTCAATGCCAACTTGCGGGTAAGGGGAAGCACTGTCTTCGAAAATATTGTGGCCACCACAAAACTCAAACACCTCACTTGGCCAGTGTCCTTGAGCAACAGTGATGATCGGCTTCTCACTGAGTTGGTAGAAGTAGTTTACTGGCTCGGCATCTTTGTATTTTAGTCTCAACGCGTTGAGCTGCTCTCTGTATTGTTGAGCGTTATTTTCGCCAATACTTGGATCGCTTGCGAATTGGCTAAGTTGCTCAATATTGGTCGCGATGTTATCTAGGCTCTTGGTTTTTGAGTAATAAATATTAAAACCAAATTGCTCCAGTTTCGCGAGTTCTCTGGGCGGGTTTCCAGCTGGCCATGCGAGAATGAGATCCGGTTGCAGGGCGATGATCTTCTCAACCTTGATGCCTTGGTAATTCGCCACTTTCTCTAGCTTGTCAGCTTGTAGTGGATAATCACTTCGCTCACTCACCGCAACAAGCTTATCACCTAAACCAGCGCTGTATGCGAGTTCAGTGGCATGAGGAGCAAGGCTAACCACACGTTGAGCAGGTTGAACTTTTTCTGAAATCAGTAGTGCTTCTTCTGCAAATGATAAAGGCAGCCATAAGCTGGAAGACAAAATAGTAAGGCTTGTAACAAGTGCTGATGGTTTCACTCTAAATCCCTTGGTGAACAAATAGTAAGATTAGGCTTTGTAAAAATATCCAGATAGCGATGCGACCAAACAGCAGTTTTTGAACTTGAGACAAGTGCAGGGCTGAAGGAGCGATTCTGCCGCCTAATTTTGCTCGAATAGCTTTGGTGTTGTCGTAAATCGCAGGGCCGCCCAGTGACAGCTCAAGCTTGTTGCCGACAGCAGTAATCAACCATGCTGGGCCGGGCAATGGCCAAGATCGACTCTGAACGAGCATCATCTTGAATGTGTGAGACGCTTTATCACCACATACAATCATTAAGGCAAACAATCGCATCGGTATAAATTCTAAGATAGCGACGATCTTGATTGCCGTTGATCCAAATGGAGAGAACTGCTTACGGCTTGGTGACCACGCTCGCGCTAATTCGACAATCAGGCGATACATTAAAGCTGCAATTCCACCACCAATGGCGTACCAGAATAAAACACAAACCACATTACGAGCGTAACCCATGATGATAGTTTCAGCAGCGGCTTTGCCAAGCCCAAGTGATGACAATGATTCAGTTTGACGATTAACAATCGGCGCCAATAACTGACGAGCCGTGGCTTTATCTTCTCGGCCAAGTGCTTTGATCAACTGATTTGCCAACTTTTCATTGTTACGCCAATCAATAGCGAGTAACAACAGCGCTAATTCAAACAGTTGTGATTGCCAAACCAGTGGCTGCAGTGCCAATAGAATAACCAGAGCCGGTAAAACCATTAACCCCCAAGCTAAAGTGCCTGAGATTAAGCTTTGGGAATAATTTTGATTGTTATTAACCTTGGTTGCTAAAAGTTCAGCAAACTTATGCCATAAGGTCGTGGGATGTGCGGCATGGGGGATAGGTAAAATTAAATGAAAAAGCAGTGCTCCCCACATTACAAGGAGCACGCCATTTGCAAATACCTGATCAAACAGTGTTTGCATGTCTAGTCGCTTACTTTAGTAGGGCAACCATCTTGATAACCATCTCAGAAGAGCTTTGCGCTGCAAGTGGCAGGAACTCTTCGAAGCTCATTGGTGATTCTTTGTCTGCAACGTCAGAGATTGCACGAACAACCACGAATGGTACTTGGAATTGGTGACAAGCTTGAGCGATAGCCGATGCTTCCATCTCTACAGCAACTACTGATGGGAAGTGCTTGCGGATGAACGCTTGGCGTTCTGCTGTGCAAACAAATGCGTCGCCAGTACAGATAAGGCCGCGAACGGCGTGCTTATCTTCCATTTGTGCTAGAGCTTGTTCAGCAACAGCCATCAGTTTGTCGTCAGCTTTGAACGCTGCTGGTTGACCTGCCATTTGACCAATTTCGTAACCGAAAGCTGTTACGTCTGCATCGTGGTGACGAACTTCAGTAGAGATAACCACATCGCCAAGGTTTAGCGTTGAATCAAAACCGCCAGCAGAGCCAGTATTTAATACTACATCTGGTTGGTATTCGCTTAGCAGGATTGAAGTACCAACAGCCGCTGCTACTTTACCAATGCCTGATTGAAGCAAAACAACGTCAACACCATTTAGCTGACCAGAGAAAAAGGTACAACCGCCTTTATTAACTTCAGTAATGTCTGAAATTGCTGCTTTTAGGATCGCAACTTCTTGCTCCATTGCGCCAATGATGCCGATTTTCATGTGTAGTCTCTTAATAAAAATTATTTAAACAGTAGAGCGAAATTGTAACATGGAAGAGAAGTGTCGAGCGACTGCCCAGAAGCACTTCTCATCCGAATACAGACGATTTATCTGTGTATTCTTTTATCTATTTGATTAAGCCTTCGCTTTTCAAGCTAGCACGAAGTTGATCCGCTCGTTTTCGGTTGACGCCAAAGTCAGAATGGCCAGTGCGAGACTCTGAACGCACGATCAGTTTGCCATCAGTGATCTTAAGCTCTAAGTCATCGACAAAGCGCATGATGCGAGAGGTACATTCAACACGCAGGTAATCTTCTGTTTTGCTCGCGGTTTTCGAACCTGGTAAGGTCAGCGCAACCTGCTCAATCGCATCTAAGTTTGCTGAATCTGATAACTCAAACGCGGCCAATGCATGCTGCTCACGGTCATCTTGAGTTGATACGCAGTTTGGTTTGTCTCCACAAGGTGATGAAGTTCTGTCTTTCATGTCCGTGATTCCTTGGCTGCAAGCGGTTAAAGTCAAAAGAGATAGAGAAAGGAGAGCGGCTTTTTTCATCGTGATTCCTATGATGTTGTTTTTGTAGTTCTCGCTATTGGTTCTTTTGCGATTGTTCTACTTATTTATCGTTGTGCTTGTTATCAAACGTATCGAATTGAAAAAAGGATCCATCATTGGATCCTTTTTTATAGTAACGAATTGAGTAATAAAGAAAACCCTATATCAATCACACTTCTAGGTAGTCCAAGATCCCTTCTGCGGCTTTACGGCCTTCATCGATAGCGGTTACCACTAAGTCAGATCCTCGAACAGCATCGCCACCGGCAAATATCTTGCTGTTGGTGGTTTGGTATTGAAACTCTTGTTTGCCGGGAGCTTTGATACGCCCCCATTGGTCGAGCTCTACACCAAATGGTTCTAGCCACTCCATTGCATGAGGTTGGAAACCAAATGCCATGATCACGGCATCAGCCTCAAGAACATGCTCACTGCCTTCAACCGGTTCAGGACGACGGCGGCCTGCCTCATCTGGTTCACCCAAGGCTGTTTTCACCACTTTTACGCCAGTCACATGACCGGATGAATCGGTTTCCAGTGCTAATGGTTGAAGGTTGAACATGAACTTCACGCCTTCTTCTTTCGCATTCTTCACCTCACGGCGAGAGCCCGGCATATTGGCTTCATCTCGGCGGTAAGCACAGACAACATTAGCTGCATGTTGGCGAATCGAGGTTCGGACACAGTCCATGGCTGTATCACCACC
>NZ_JBFRVX010000250.1:0-3689 GCF_041475345.1 Vibrio sp. 10N.222.48.A3
CCGATTTATGGATAACCTCGATCAACAAGACATATTCGAGCGGAAATTGAAAAACTACACGGAGATTCATCAATGGTCTGTGGAGCAACCGGAGTCGTTTTGGCAGAACGTGTGGCAGTTTTGTGGAATGGTGGGTTCGCAAGACTGTATTAACAAGGCAGAAAGCGAGCACATCAAAACTCTAGGTGAAAGTCGCTGGCAGCAGCCGAAATCGAATCGCGATGCGGTGTGGTTTCCGAATGCTCAAGTTAACTACGCCGAAAACTTGCTGCATTCAGCAAAAACGTTGCCAAACGAGATTGCGATTTGGTTTGAGAATGAGCGTGGCGAACAGCAGAGTTACACATGGAAAACCTTGCGTGAGGAAGTATCTAGCGTTCAACAATGGCTTGTCGATAGCGGCGTGGGGCAAGGTGATATAGTTGCTGCATATACGCCCTACCTGCCACAAACCGTTATAGCGATGTTGGCAACCACCAGCTTAGGGGCGATTTGGACATCGACCTCGCCTGATTTTGGCGTCGAGAGTGTGATTGAGCGATTTGGCCAAGTGAAACCTAAGGTACTGTTAACCTGTGATGGCTACACCTTCAATGGTAAAACATTTGATATGGCAGACAAGAACCGTGAAATCATCGAGCACTTAAACGCGCTAAAACAGGTGTGTGAGATCGGTTATTTGAAACCGACTCGTGATTTAGAGAAGAACAACGTTAAACATGATGTGTCACCTCAAAGCTGGCACAGCATCATTCATCACTATCAGCCACAACCTCTTCGATTTACTCGTGTCGGCTTCAATGATCCGCTGTTTGTGCTCTACTCTTCCGGTACCACCGGAAAGCCCAAGTGTATTGTTCACTCTGTTGGTGGCACTACCATCAACCACCTAAAAGAGCATCAGCTTCATTGCGATATTAAACCGAGAGATCGCGTGTTCTACTACACCACTTGTGGTTGGATGATGTGGAACTGGCACGTCTCTGCGCTCGCCAGCGGTGCTTGTTTGGTGATCTTTGATGGTAGCCCGGTTTATCCGCAACCTAGCGTTCTGTGGGATTTAGCGCAGCGAGCTGATGTATCGACATTTGGCACCTCAGCCAAGTACCTAGAGGCGATTGAGAAAGTGGAACTCTCACCGATCGACAGCCACTCTCTTCCCCACTTAAGAACACTGTGCTCGACGGGTTCAGTGCTCTACCCTGAGCAATTCGATTACGTCTACAAACACATCAAGCAAGACCTACATTTGGCGTCTATTTCTGGCGGCACGGATATTTGTGGCTGCTTTGTTTTAGGCAACCCTATCTCGCCGGTGTATCGTGGTGAGTGCCAACAGGCAGGGCTCGGCGTCGACATCAAGGTGTTCAATTCGTCTGGTCACAAGGTTAATCATGAACGTGGCGAACTGGTGTGTACCAACTCCCTACCCAACTTCCCTGTTGGCTTCTGGAATGACACCGGAGAGCGCTATCACAGCACCTATTGGGATAGGTTCGATAATGTGTGGCATCACGGCGATGAAGTCGCACAGAGCGTTCATGGTGGCTATCTGTTCTACGGGCGAGGCGACACCACACTCAACCCTGGTGGTGTGCGAATTGGTACTGCCGAGATCTACCAGCAAGTGAACACTATTGAAGGCATTGTGGATTCGATAGCAGTCGGAAAAGACATCGACCGCAACGAGCAGATATGGCTGTTTGTCCAACTGCAGCAAGGTGTGGATCTAGATGATGAGTTACTGACAGCCATCAAAAGCAAACTCAAATCATCCTGTTCACCAAGACACGTGCCAAGCCAGATATTTGCGATCAGCGACGTGCCAAAAACACGCTCTGGCAAACTGGTGGAGCTGGCAGTGAAACAGGTCATCAATGGTAAGAGTGTAGAAAACCTCGGGGCTATCGCTAACGCCGAGGTTTTGAAAGAGATAAAGCGTGTTGTTTCGCTCTAGTGTTGAGACATAAAAGAGCGTGACCTAGAAATAAAAAGGGAGCCTTGACTAGAGGTTCCCTTAAGTAACACCGACGATAGGGGGGAGGGGTGTTAATCTTCAGCCTTCAGGAGATATAGCAGAAGGTTTCTAAAATCGACTAGATGCGTCCTTCACTGCCACACATATGAATTTTGTCCATCACGACTTGCTTCATCGCTGCTTTGCCTGGAGTAATGTATTTACGTGGGTCGTTGGCATCGGGATGATCAGCAAAGTGCTGTTTTACCGCGTCAGAGAATGCAATTTTCAGCTCAGTCGCCACGTTGACTTTAGAAACTCCGAGGTCAATGCAACGACGAACCATTTCATCTGGTACACCTGACGCACCATGCAGAACGAGCGGAATATCAACCACAGATCGGATCTTGTCCAGACGAGAAAAGTCGAGTTTCGGTTCTGCTTTGTACAGACCATGAGCAGTGCCAATTGCCACAGCTAACGAATCAATACCGGTACGACGAACAAACTCAGCAGCTGATGCAGGGTCAGTCATTAACGCATCGGCAGTATCAACGATTAAATCATCTTCTTGGCCACCCAAACGCCCTAATTCAGCTTCAACGCTTGCATCAAAGCGGTTGCAGTATTGAACCACAGAACGCACGATGTCTATATTTTGGTCGAAGGCATGATGAGAGCCATCGATCATAACAGAGCGAATACCATGGCCCACCTTAGTGCGGATATCCTGCAGATCTTCATGGTGATCAAGGTGTAAAACGAGCGGAATTGAGTGTTTATGCGCAGCTTCTTTGCAGATACTGATTAGATAATCGGTGCCTGCATAGTCGTAGGTGCCTGGTGTGCCAGCAAGAATAACTGGAGAGCCCATTTCTGATGCTGTCTCAACAATAACCTGCACAGTTTCTAAGTTGTGAATGTTGAATGCAGGAACTGCATAACCACCTTGTTGAGCACGTTTTAACATTTCACGAGAAGAGATTAGATACATAAAGCCTCCTGACTTGGTACGGATTCAGTTTCGAATACAAGATGTCCGTTCACCCAAGTTTTAGTAATTGAGAAATCTGATTTAACTGCCACCATAGAAGCGCGTTTACCCACTTCTAAACTGCCTAATAAATGTTGTAAGCCTAGCGATTTAGCCGGTGTTAAAGAGGCCATCAACCATGCTTGTTCAAGTGGCAGGTTTAGCCACTTCTGAATGTTTTGTACCGCTAGCGGTAAGGTCAAAGTGCTACCAGCTAAGCTGCCGCTATCGGTGGTTACTACTCCATATTTCATGCGCACCGTGTACTCTCCAAGAGTGTAATCTCCATCAGGCATCCCAGTAGCACTCATCGAGTCTGTAATGAGCGTCATACGTCTACCACAGCAGCGATGTGCTATATCTATAGCTGCCGAATGCACATGGTGCCCATCAGCGATCATCTCTACATAGCTGTTGGGGTGGGTAAGGCCAGCTCCAACCACTCCGGGGTCACGGTGATGCAATCCACGCATACCGTTGTAGCAATGGACAATGCCATTCGCACCAGCCTCTAGAGCCTGCTGAACCTGCTCATAACTGGCATCGGTGTGACCAAGCATCACTTTTACATTGTGTTTTCGTAAATACCGGATAGCTTCCAACGCCCCTGGCTTTTCGGGAGCAAGCGCGACTGTAATTAATTGGTTATCACTGTAAGACATCCACTTATCGAGCTCTTCGACAGATAGATCTCTAAAC
>NZ_JBFRVX010000251.1:0-5892 GCF_041475345.1 Vibrio sp. 10N.222.48.A3
TCATCCTAGAACGATGGCGGTAAGAGTTGATTTGCGATTACCGCTTTTAATGGTGATGGAAGAATCAAATTTGATGAAAAACTTCATTGCTTCGTTGGATGCGCAAATACAGGCTGATTTAAGAAGGAAAGAAAGAGCAGGGAAACCGAAACGGAAATGTCGATTAAGATATGTATGGGTGAAGGAAAAAGATAAAGCGTTACATCATCACTATCACCTTGTTCTGCTGTTTAACAAGGATGTATATAACAGCCTGGGGTCATTCTCTAACCGAAACAACCTATCTCACAAAATTAAAACGGCATGGTGTCGGGCATTAGATACTGATCTTGATGATGGTGGTCGTTTAGTGCACTTTCCTGACAATTGTGTATACCACATCGATGTAAATAGCCTTAGGTCTTCTTCTGTTCTTGACGAGCTATTTCGTCGTCTCAGTTACTTTGCCAAAGTACGCACCAAGCAATTTGGTACTGGAAACAGAAATTTTGGTTGCTCAATAAAATAAAAAAAGAGAGGGGATACATCCCCTCTCGACTCGTTATGATTAGTTAGCAGGCACTATGGGCAGTTCTTCACACCCCCCCATATGAGCCACGTCCACTAAAGTATCTAGAGAGTCACCACACTGCGTTTGGTGAGTGCCGTTAGGGTAAGTGGTACGTACAATCCAGATACCTTTGCTATTCACGTCTGTGATGACATTTTTCTCAGCTGTACTTACAACTGATGTACGTGTCCAACGTGATGCATCGTAAGATTCAGTTGAGTCCAGTGAGTAGTTCCAAGTTGAGAACTGGTCCAGCACTGTTGGGTCTGTGATGTTAGAGTACAAACCATCGTTGATTAGGTCATTGATAACAGCATCGTCACCAAAGTCAAAACCCCACATACCAGCTTGTAGTAACACATTGCCGTCTTTCAATTCACGAATGACGTTAGCGTAAGGTACGCTAGAAGAGTACACGAGTGTATCTGCACATGCAGTATGGTCGTCAACTAGAACAGAAGCGGATACAGAGAATGTAACAGTGTCGTTGCCGTAGTTTTTTGAGTTCTGTACGTAATCATTAGTTAAACCACAACCGTATTTGCTGATTTCTGGTAGGTAGTCGATTAGGTCATCAGTGTATTTTTGCACTGCGCCTTCTTCGGCTTTGATTTTGTTACGGTAAACGATGAGGCGGCCTACAGTTTCTAAGTCAACAGAAACTTCAAATACACGTAGAGAATGTGTGTCGGCATCAAACACGCGTTCTTCACGATACCACTTAGTGAAATTCCCTGCGTCGTCTTTCTCAACGTAGTACTCAACTGTAGCTTTCCAAGCGTTAGGGTTCGCATCGACTAGAGCTGAAGTTTCAGCATAGCCTTTTGCTAGACCGCTGGTTAGAAGCTGGGCTAGTTGATGCTGCTCGGTGTTACCAGAAGCGATGAAGTCTGCGTATAGCTCGTTAGCAGGAATGTTGTAGCGGTTACCCAACTCGTATTCCTTCTCGGCGACTAGACGTACAACTTTGTTTTGCGCTTCAGTATTCGCAGCCAACTCTTTACAGTTGCTTACGCCACTTTGTAATAGGTCTGTTTCAACAGCTGACCAAATCACTGTAGTGAATGGAGTAGTAGCAAATACATCTTCGCCTACGTTGTCAGATGAGAATGAGGGCGGAAAGGTTAAGCTATAAGGTTTATTAACTAACCCATAATCGCTATCGTATGCACCAGTAGGCACATTGACGATAATTGGTGAGTACTCTTTACAAATTAAGTCATCTTCTTCAATAGCAAAATCGAAACGACCGTTCTGATCTGTGGTAGAGCTAGGTTCATTATCGTCTTGTACACCATTGAAGTTGTAATCTAGGAACGCAGTAGCACCCTCGACATAGCCATCGATAGCCACACCTGCGATTTGAGCAGACGGAGTACCTGGATTAGTACCGCCACCCCCTCCGCACGCTGTCAGAGCTAAAGCGATAGAGCTGACAAGAGTTGTCCTCAATAACATTGTATTTTTCATAATCCTTCCTTGTGTGGTTAGTTGAACATGTTGGTCTTGATCTTGAGTGTTGAGTTTTATTTAGAGGTAATGGCCTCAGATAGTAAAAACCCTTCAGGGTAGGTGAACTCGAACGTACTGACGTGGATGTCTTGAATTTGGTTGAGTGGGGCTGAGCAAATACGCTTTTTGAATTGGTAGATCAATTGAAGGCAATCATTCTCTAATACCAACCCAAGTGGACAAACGTATTGAAGCACTTGTTCGTTACGTAGATGGAGCCGAGCTTCGCGTTGGTGATAGATGGATAGACAAAGTTTGTCAAAAAGAGCCTCGTTATAATCATCTTTGTTACCAAGCCGTTTATGCCGAACATGAGTACGTGAGGTTTGGTGATGATTCGCTGACAGTAACGGAGCAAAACAGTCCTTAACACTTGAACGACAACTTTCAGGAAGCATCGATCTTAAGCTCTCAAAAGCGAGTTCAATAAGTAGAGACTCGCTAGGGCCAATAGCATATTGAGAATGAGCTCGTCGATGGTAGCTATAAGGGAGGCTTCTATCGTCTTTTTCCACATCTAGATAAGTCGTCAAGATGTTCAAGCAGCGTTGTACAGTGCGTTTAGAGCGTTCAATGCCCGTATTTGTTAGTCGTTGATGAACTTCGTTCGCCGTGATCTTTCGTTGAGTAGGGATGAGAGAGTAAACTTCAAACACCAACTCAATATGTTCGATGCGTTGCTTGTTGGGTTTAGAGGGCATGGGACCACCAAAATTGAAACGTGATCAATCGCCTCAACACTTTTGAGTGATGAGTTTAAGAATCAAGTTGATTAGGGATCGGCTGGTGGCCACACAGCCTGATACGATTACTTCTTGTAGTTAATGACGAGTTTGTCTGCGAAAGGGTATTTAGCTATTTCATAGTCTGGGTTTCTTGTGGCTAAATTATGCGCCGATATTGCGGCTGCTGAAGCTAGGCCAAAAATGACAGCGGGGCCGGAAGCCAAGGTGGCAGCCATCGTTGTAGAGCGACCTGCTGTGTATATTCGACATGATAGATTTTGAGCCTCTATAAGCCGCTCAATCTTTTTCACCGTCTGAGAGAAGTTTTTTACCCGAGTTAAGGTGAACGACTCTTTTCGTTGGATTAAAGCGATGAGCTCTTCATCATTGGTATGATGCAGTACATTACTTGTGGTCATTGTGAATCCTTAGTTGGGTGTCTATGAACCATCACTGATGGCATTAGAATAAGGATGGGTGAGACAAATAACGTCTCACTCAAATGGCGGATAATGATTATGTGAAATGGGCTGTATATTTGAATTTAAATGACCTCGGGAAAGGCCATTATTTATCCTTTGCTGCTTCTAGAATTTCACTTAGTAGGTAACCTCTATTCATCAACTCAATAGTGGCTAAGAGCCGTTTTAGGTGAGCCGAAGAAAGGCGTTGAACGAATTCAAACAGTTCGTGATCTGAGCTTTGCTCTACCTCCTTTTTAAAGTGCTGATACTGTTCATTAAGGTAATGACAACTCGCGAGAGCGACTCTGATGAGCGCTTTTGTGAGCTGCTCTTTTAATGGGGAGATATTGGGCATGATTGGTATCACTTATCGGTAATGTAGTGATAAGTCGTGGGGTGGGAGTCAATGATGAAAAGTCATTCAGGCCTTGCTACATATAGGGTTAGCTCTCTCCGAAGCACGACTTTTGATGGCTGTAGTGGTCCGGTGCCTTTGTATCGTGACATAGACCCGGACGGGTTGTTCTCTCATTACGAAGTGATAGATATAGAGTCAAACGCTTCCATATCGATGTAGTTTAAGAAGTTATCCTGCCAAAGCTCGAACATCTCTACAGCGGAATAGTTGCCCTTGATTGGGCTCCATCCCCCGAACTCTGTAAAGAACGCTTGGTCTCGAAAATCAAAGTCTAGACATCGCGCCAATTCTGGATACACATTCCCAACGTAAGCAAAATCAGTGATGTATTCGACATTCCATAGACCACTGGAGATCTGTGTCATCGCGATTTCAACAGGGTGAAATCCACCAGCTTCTGAGCTGTATGAACTATCTCGAAAGTTGAACGTCAGGTAAGTACTTTGGGCTATTGACTCACACTGGGTTAATTGTTGTTGAAAATGGTTGTTTAACAGTGCGTGAAGTTTGTCAGACACAGGTAAACTTGATGGGTGAAAGAGCAGAGTAGACATATTGATGCCTCCTTGAATTTAGATGAAAGAGTGTGGTGATTGGTTAGCCTTAGCGGACTTGAGTGAGTTGTATGTCATCGAAGACATGCTGAGTTAAATGCTCATGGAAAGCGCACATCCAGGCTTGGAACACTTTTGTTGTGATTGGATGGCTCAGGCTCGCTGCCCCCGCATCTGGTTGATAGCACCAGTGATTAAGTAGGTGGAAATAGAGATACACATCGAGCGAGTCGGTGGTTTCATCTTGATAAGTGAAATTGGCCACAAAAACCAAATTCCAATGAGAGCGTGAATTCTCCCGCTTTAACTGAATCTCTACAGGGGCGACCCCTTCCTTTGTTTTGTAGTAGCTTGTATTTCGGCAGTTGAGTGCAATGCGTGTCGTGTCTTTAGGGATCGAGTAGCGAGCGATGGTTTGCTCTAACTGCTGGTGGAGTTTGCTATTGAGGGTGATGTCACCATAGTGTTTCTCAATCATAACCAGCCCCTTTCCGCAAACGACGTGCATTGTTCCCCAACAACAATATGATCCAGAACTCGAACATCAATGAGCGCTAAAGCATCTTGCAATCTCGTCGTGATGCGCCTGTCTGCTTGGGACGGCTCAGGATCGCCTGATGGATGGTTGTGAGCAAAGATAACCGCCGCCGCATTGGCTTTAAGAGCAGTCTTTACTACCTCCCTTGGATAGACGCTTGCCGCATCAATAGTCCCTTGAAACAACTCCTCAAACTCAATTAATCGGTGTTGGTTATCTAGCAACATGACGGCGAACACTTCGCGTTCACTGCCGCCTATCTTAAATCGCAAATAGTCTCGGGTAGCTTGTGGATTGGTAAATACATCGCCTCGTACATAACGATCTTCTAGTATCTCAGCGGCTTTTTCTAGAACACGATGTTCATGCTCTTGCTGCGAGAGTAGTGGTGGTGAAAGTGTTCTCATTTTGGTTCTCCTTTAATCAGGCTTTAGGTCATTCACTTTAATGACATATACCTCAAAAAGGTTTGAATCAGAGTAAGCCGAGCCAGCCTCATTTTTTTTAACACTATCTCCTTATCCCATGAGGACCACAGGCATAGGAGAACGTCCCATGAGATTTTTAAAGCTAAAAGAAGTGATTGAGAAAACCGCATTAAGTCGCTCGGCGATATACAGAAAAATGGACGAAGGTAATTTTCCTGTATCGGTAAGCTTGGGAGATAGGGCGGTCGCTTGGGTAGAAGAAGAGGTGAATAACTGGATGGAAATGCGCTTGGCTCAAAGACCAAGCCATTAAGACTGAATCAACGCTACGACAAAAAATTAAGGCTTTACCAAAATGGTGGGCCAAAACTTAAAAAGAGGAACAAAATTATGAATGAAGAAAACTGTGCAATCTACATTGCTATCGCGACTTCGAAAGACAATACATCAAACCTACAAGGTGGGATTGGTATCAGTGTTTATAACTACGATGGGCAGTTAGTTGACGAAAATAATCTATTAGTCGGTGAGATTGCCGATAGTGCTGAGTTAGAGCTTATCGCATTGATAGAAGCTATAGCTTATGCCAGAGATGGAGACTGCCTGTATTCGAGTAGTGAATATTGTGTGAAAGGGTTCAATGAATGGTTAGATAACTGGAAAGCAAAGGGGTGGCGAAAATCTGATAAGAAGCCAGTAGCTA
>NZ_JBFRVX010000252.1:0-1119 GCF_041475345.1 Vibrio sp. 10N.222.48.A3
GTGAGCAAGAAAATATTTCAGGCGAACATATTTTACTTGAAGGTGTTGATTGGCAAGACGCTACTGGACTACAACAGATCGTTGAAGGGAACAGTGTTGCAGCGCCAGAAATTAAGCCGATTGCTGAAGCGAATCCTATCAATAAAGTCGTGGCAGGTAGCGAAGGGCTTGGAAATGAACTTAGAGATCAAGAGTATGCGATCATTCTCGAAACATTGATTGCTTGTCATGGTCGACGTAAAGATATGGCTGAAAAGCTAGGCATTAGCCCTCGTACATTGCGTTATAAATTAGCGAAAATGCGTGATGCTGGAATAGATATTCCAAATTGAACATAAATTAGTAGTGTCAGCTTTCTGACTAGTGTATTACGATAGCTAGTCAAATTGATGCATGGCACGTTAATTGCTCTGTCAATAATACAGCTAAATAGATAGTCATAATTTTGACTCCTGAGGTAGTAAATGAGAATAGATGGTTTACAAGGCGAAATGCAGGCAATGATGGTTGAAGCTGCCAGCACGCGCCCTGCTGCAACGGGCCAAGCGGTTGGTGCAGATTTTGGCAACATGCTGACTAATGCCATCAATAATGTGAACTCATTACAAAAGACCTCTGGTAATCTTCAAACTCGTTTTGACAGTGGCGATCAAAGCGTGTCTTTATCTGACGTGATGATTGCTCGTAATAAATCTAGTGTGGCTTTTGAAGCGACGATCCAAATTAGAAATAAATTGGTCGAATCGTACAAAGAGCTGATGAACATGCCGGTATAAGTTGGGTAGTAAATAGTGGCAGATAACAGTCAAACAACAGATTTAACCGTAAGCGATAGCAACGACCACGCACTTATTGCAAGTTCTGATCTAGATGGCGAAGGGCAAAATACCGATTTAGGTGAGCGCAGTTCATCTAAGTTTGATATGGCCGTCGGTGATCTCGATTTGCTTCGTCAAGTCGTCTTAGTTCTTTCTATCTCGATCTGTGTAGCGCTTATTGTAATGCTGTTTTTCTGGGTGAAAGAGCCAGAAATGCGTCCATTAGGGGCTTACGAAACAGAAGAGTTGATCCCGGTTCTTGATTATTTGGATACGCAGAAGATTGAGTACTCTCTTGAAG
>NZ_JBFRVX010000253.1:0-1621 GCF_041475345.1 Vibrio sp. 10N.222.48.A3
GGTTCTGTCGCAAATATAGTTAGAGCCGTGACAGACCCATCCTACAGATACAATTATACTGCGAGTGCGTAGAATCGCTCAAAGGCCGTCTGCCCTTCAATATCTATCTGCTCTTGTTTTAACATCGTCCACACTTCTCGCCCATGCAAACTGGCCAAGGCTCCTTCCGTTGACTTCCAACCCAGCGCTTGACGTGTTTTTTGCTTCACCCAACGGTGACTCTGCTCAACGATATTGTTCAGATATTTAATGTCCAAAATCTCTACCAAGGAGAGCATAAAATACCCCGTCAACCAGAGCTGTACATTCATCGAATCAATTGCCGCGTAGTTACTCTTACTTCCGTCTATGACGACTCTGCTTGGTAAACCATTTTGTGCAATCGCCTTATTCAGAAAGGCTTTAGCAGCAGCTTCATCACGGTTAGGGCTAAGATAATAATCGATCACTTTCCCAAATTTATCGACGGCTCGGTAGTAGTAGACCCACTGGCCTTTTACTTTGATGTAGGTTTCATCCATTCGCCACGAGTCAGACACGGGCTTCTTTCTACACCTCGCTTTGTGCTCTAATATTGGCGTAAATTTGATAACCCAACGATTAATCGTGGCGTGATCTACAACGACACCGCGCTCTAATTGAATATCTTCAATTTCACGATAACTGAGTTTATAGGCGAGGTAATAACGTACGGTTTCGAGAATAACTTCAGAGGGGAAGTGGCAGCCTTTAAACATTAAGAATCAGTCTCATGAAGAGAAATTAAGCAAATCTTAACTTAATGACTCAAAGTTTGCGACAGAACCAAATCACATCGATAGCATTGCGTTTATACTGGATGCTGTCGATGCTTCACACCACCCTAAAGATCTGAAAGCAATTTATAGAGATAAATTTTCTGAAAAGAAAGGTTCTGGTAAAGGGGTTTACAGTATAAAAGTTAATGGAAATTGGCGAATAACTTTTCAAATACAAGATGAAGGCGCTGAATTTCTTGATTATATCGATTATCACGGGAAAAAAATAAAAGCCCGATAGCTGCCTAATAAAAGATTAGGTTACGGGTCACGATATATGTGACCTTAGTCTATCTCGTTACATACAAGGTAGGCTTTAGGAGAGTAGAAATGAGAATGACGAGAAAACCATCACATCCAGGTAAGTTTTTTAAACACACTATTTTGGATGAAAGAGGAATATCAATTACCGAAGCAGCAGTGAACTTAGGTGTAACAAGAAAAGCACTAAGTGAATTTGTTAACGGTAAAGCCAAATGCTCACATGCAATGGCTAGACGCCTAGCAGAAACGACCGGAACTGGCGTTGGTATTTGGATTATGATGCAAGCTAAATTAGATACTTGGGAAGCTGAAAGCATGGAAATAGAAACACCAATTATCCCATTTAAAACACAAGCTTAATTGTTAATGAGAAAAATATAAAGAACACCAAATAGTAAAAGTAGAATCCCAATAAAAACGGCTCTCAATAAGGAGTCGTTTTTGTGTTTAATGCACAATATGTTATAGCCAACTTTTGAGTGGTTTTTGCACACTTCCTTTCTCTAATAGCTACGAGATCGCAAAAATCACTCACTTTCTTCGGTTCTGTCGCAAATATA
>NZ_JBFRVX010000254.1:0-2820 GCF_041475345.1 Vibrio sp. 10N.222.48.A3
TATGAGGATGGTTAGACAGATTCACACTCACAACAGGCGGCTGCAAAGCGATCTCTCGGACTCTGTCCATGCTCTCGAAGAACTGCTTCGCCAGCTTTGGATCTCGTGCATTAATACTATGTCCGCCAACTACAAATGCGCGATGTGATATACCGTTGTCTTTCACCATAAGGTCTATCGAATAATCCCCTTCTGTGTGGCCGGGCGTAAGGTAGAACTTAAACTCGTCCTCACCGACAATAAGACTACTGCTATCTTGCACAAAGAAGTCTACCTTGGGCGGCAAAAAGGTATTCTTACCACTGCTTTTGTTAGCTTGAGCTACGGCTAACTCATAACCCTTTTGTGTCATCACGACCTTTGCATCATATTCAGACTGGAGAAATTGTGCTCCACCAACATGATCAGAATGGCCGTGAGTCACCAAAATATGAGTGATAGCCTTATCTTGTAACCCAAGCTTTTTTAGATTGATGGGTATCCACATCGAATAAGGGAAATCGAGTGTATCAATCAGAACTAATCCCTTTGCAGTCTCTACCGCATAAGACGACACCCATCTATCACCAACGTAATAAACGTTATCGAACATTTGGAACGGTTCAACATAGCCGTTTTTAATCGACATTTCCGGTACGTCTTTAGATGCCATTGCACTGGTCGAAACCAATAACAACAAAGCCAAAACCAATTTTTTCATTTTACTTCCTAGACTGATAACGACGCATAAGTTAGCTGCAACGTCCTAATTAAATTCACAGTTCTAACATACGACACTAGTACTCTGCGACACATTTTAGCTCTGCTGCATGTTCAGGGAATCTTTCGTGAAGAAAGCACAACGCATCCGTTGGCGTTGGCGTTGGCGTAGCGTATAAGTTTTAGATTTAAGCCAGCAACCAGTGTGTTAATAACTGAGTACTAAACCTGAATTACTAAAAGAGATAGGTAAAATATGCACCGAAAGATTACGTCTTTCGCAGACAAAATCCCTCAGAAAGCGTCCTTCGGTGCATACAATTTCAAGCGACTGACATAGATGACTAGCGTAAGTCGCTAACATAAGTGACTAGCGTAAGCGTCTCAACACAACCTGCTGGTCGAGATCATTCTGATAGTCCGTGTAATCAAGCCCTTGATCAAATATGTACTCAGTGACAAGAGTACGAATGCACTCAACTAATGTGCTTGCTTGCCAAGGCTTTTCAAAGTAACGGTCGATACCTGCTGCATTAATCGCATTGATGGTATCAGTATGAGTGGCCTGCCCTGTAAGAAGAATTTTCTTTGTATTCGGAAAGCGGCTGTCATGGAACACGTCAGTGAGTAACTCCACCCCCGTTTTCCCTGGCATCACATGATCAGACACGATGACGGTAATGTGTTCGCCTTCTGCGTCAAGTTCATCAATGAGATCAAGCACTTCTTGTGCTGATTCACAATCTTCAATATTCAGCCAACTCGCCAGCGGCTCTAAATCTTGTACCACTGCGCTCAGTACTTCTCTCTGGTCATCGACACAGATTAAATTAAGCTTCTCCATGTTCACCCTCTACTGGTAACTTGATTCTAAATACAGTTTTAGAAGCATCACTTTTCACAATAATACTTCCGCCATAACCCGCCACAATCCGCTTAACTATTGATAAACCCAAGCCCAATCCAAACGATAAACCACCTTTTTTAGTGGTGAAGTTGGGCTGAAATACCTTTCTACGAGTCACCTCGTCTATCTCAGGGCCATTATTCGTGATCGTAACTAATATTCTTTTCTTACTTAATCTGGTTTGAATTTCTATTGCGGCATCGTCTGAATTCGACATTGCATCACAAGCATTCTTTACAATGTTGACCCAAATCTGAACGAGCTCTGTTTTCGAGCCTTTAAAAGTCGGCAAATCTGCAGGGCTCAATCGCACAGACACTCGACGTAACTCACTTTGTAACAACGATAAGGCATGGTTAATGGAGTCGTTAATATCAACCGCTTCTTCGGTGTCAATATCAACTCTGCCAAGTTGTTTAACCGATTTTACGATGCCAACGGTGTGTCTAGATGCCAAACGTAAATCATGTAAATCACAGCCCATCTGCCAAAAGCGAATCGCTTCTTCTGGGTTTTTCAGCCAATGTTTTGAAATAACGTCTGTTGCAGATAACGCGTCAATTGGAATCGCCTTGGCAAGAGAGCGAGCAATGTTCTTGTCTAAACCATATTTTCTTTCAAATTGTCGCCCACGTGTTCGCGCTTCTGACGACGACGTTTTCTGACCATGCATTAACCCAAAATCGAAAAATTGACTGGCTTCTGGATGCACTTCTTCGAGCAGATCCATGATGACCGTTTCAAGTCGACCAGATTTGCTATTTACTACACCAATAGCGTTGTTAAGCTCATGGGCAATCCCTGCAGCTAATTGACCCAAGGTCGTCATTTGCTCAGCAGTATGTAACTTCTCTAGCGCTTTTTGTTTCGCTATCGCTTCTTGTGTTGCACGGCGTTGACGACGCGACAACTCATTGACAATCACAGGTGTGAACTGTGCGGTAAGAGGGCCAAATTTACGTTCATCTTCTGCCGGCGTGTCTTTATCGATCCACGCTAACTCAACATCGGTTTTAGCAACAACCGTTGAAGATGCTGTCCAATTACCTGAAAAGAAGCTATGAACGCCTATAAAAGCTCCACTACCCGCGCTAAACACGCGTACTCGCGGTGTATTCGCTTCGGAATAAAACCCTTCCAGTTCTCCACTAAACACATAATACAAACGAGTGTTTAACGCTGATTGTTCAATAATGGTGTTACCGGCACGGCAC
>NZ_JBFRVX010000255.1:0-1018 GCF_041475345.1 Vibrio sp. 10N.222.48.A3
GTTCATATTTCTCTCGTAAAGTATCCCAAAGGTAAATCGTTTTTACCTTAATAAGCTGTGCCGAAGTAAAATCCTCATGCATTTTAAGTACTTCTAGACTTACCGACACGCATATCAGATAACAAATTTGAAATATAATGGACTATCGAATAGTGGATCAGGCTTCATTGATGCATCTAAATATAAGCGAAGGTCTGTACGTGAACGATACTTTTGATAGACCTCAAACTCAGCAGACTCGTAAAAAGTTACAAGGCTTTCCTTTGTTATTTTACTATCTTGATCCGGTTGTGCGGAAATCTCTATACACGCTTTATTGCATTCGCTTCTAATCTGTTCAATCGCTGCATTTAATAACTCACGAGCCATCCCTCGCCTGCGCAATTGAGGTAAAACATCTATACGTTCAATAGAATAAACCTTCTCTTCCTGACTATTTTTTTTCCACAAACAATAACAATCATTAGGATATTGTTCGAAGTAAACATAGTAGTCGCCGTAACTCTCTTTATACTTAATTGTCATAACTCTCTTCTTAATCAGTTTGTCAGTCCAAGCTGACACCTTAGATAAAACCTTTAAGCCCAAGTAAGAGATTGTGAGGCCTCAATAAGCGTAAAGCCAATTAAGTGCTAAAAGGAAAATTATAAACTCGAGCACTGAGAATCCTCTCAATGCTAGTTATAGCTTTTTTATACCTGCCATTTTTCGAATCGACACATTAAGCTCTTGGTGTAACTCAGTGTATTTCGAAAGCATTTCTTCATGGGCTGTAATATGGTCTAAATCCTCATCCCACACCTGGCGCGAAACTTCTTTATCTAATGCATGCAATGATTCAATACATTGCATAAACTTTTTAGGTAGTAATGGTTTTTGAACTTCGATTAGAAGCAACACTCTCTCATCTAGAGCTTTGTAAACCTTGGGGTTACTCAGGACTTTAGTTTGATATTCAGGGTCACCTGAAGAAGACTCATAATCTATAGCCTGTTTTGTTTCGTGTATCACATCAGAT
>NZ_JBFRVX010000256.1:0-247 GCF_041475345.1 Vibrio sp. 10N.222.48.A3
TGGAATTGAATCAGCTTGTGTTTAGTTACGCCTTCGTCAACAAGGTTGAGCCACTTCTGATAAGTGAAGACACGTGTCATGAAGTTTTCGCGCAAAATAGGGTCATTGAGGCGACCATTCTCTTCAACTGGAAGTAATGGGTTGCCTTCCATCACTTGTTTGGTGAACATGCCTACGCCTGTCGATTCAGAGCCGCGACCGTGGTGGTGGTACACTTTTACTCTTTCCATACCGCAGGTTGGGCTTT
>NZ_JBFRVX010000256.1:1025-1418 GCF_041475345.1 Vibrio sp. 10N.222.48.A3
TACCGCAGGTTGGGCTTTTTTGACACACAATGAATCCTGCGATGTGCTGGTTGCTCTTTGAATAGTTTTGTCCAAACTCGATCAGATCATTGGTCACATCACCAGAACCGTCAGGTCTAGAAACGTGAATGATATTGTCTAGCTGACGAACTTGGCGAATGGTTGGGCGAGGTGTTGGAAGACCCACTGCCATTTCTGGGCATACTGGTTCTAGTTCAACATAATCTGCAAGGTCATCTGTACAAAAACGAGAGCGTTTGTGACCTGTATCGAAACGTACCTTATGTCCTGCAACACAAGCACTAATGCCTATTTTAATTTTCTTTTCCATTGGCCAACTCCTTTGCTCTTGCTTTGAGCTATTTATTATATTTCAACATTGCTAATCGTACT
>NZ_JBFRVX010000256.1:2160-9265 GCF_041475345.1 Vibrio sp. 10N.222.48.A3
CTAATCGTACTTACAGAGCCGGGTGTGTTTTAAGTCTCAACAGCGTTGATGTTTTAAGCCAGATGTATTTGACGATATACAGGATAACTTCATGCCATCCTGTATATTTATAGCGTGCAACAGGGTTAATAGATATATTTACCGAGTGGATTGAATAACTGGCTCACACCTTTTGTGAAGTAAAGCGCATCACTTGAAACAGTTAAACACACACAGCCTTCTTTAGTCGCAGGTTGGTGGGTGTGTTCTCCATCTAACCAGATGAAATCGCCTTTGTTGTAGACGCCCATTTCGTCTTCGAAACTGCCTTCTAAAAGAAGCGTGATCTCGAAGCCTTTGTGGGTGTGGCAAGGAACTTGTCCATCTTTGTCGATGTGCAGCAAGCTGGTGTGGTGTGCTTCGTCGTCAAAATCGAGTCGCGCTCGCGAAATTTTGCCTAAGTTCATCCAGTCTTTTCTCGCCACTGAGTTCAACGCGCGAGGAATAGTGAACGTGGTGTCTGCAACCGTAACTTGCTGAACTTCGGGTGTCACTTCGATAGCTTGAGATGAATCAGCAGTGATTTGAGCAATCGTATCAAAATCAAACTCTCCATCATCGGATAGGAACGCGTCCATTTCGCTGTCAGAAAGTTGAAGCCCTGAGGTATCGCTTTCAAAGGCAGATGTATCGCTTTCAAAGACAGTGTCAGCAGCTTGCGCCGTCAGCATGCTCACTTGTTTTTGGCAGTGTGCACAAAGCTCTACATGGCTAGAAACAATCAGAGAAACCGAATCCGCTAGATTGCCATCGACAAAATCTTTCAAGATTGCCGCATTTGGGTGATGTTTAATCATGGTCTTGTTCCCCCATGTGAACTTTTAGTTTGGCGAGTGCGAGTCTTAGACGTGATTTAACAGTTCCAAGCGGGACATCGAGTTGTTGGGCGAGCTGCTCTTGCGATAACTCTTGGAAGTAGACACCTTTCACAATGGTTTTTTGAGCGAGAGGCAACTTTTCGATTTGAGTCATTACATGACGGCTCATTAGATGATCGCCAAACTGAAGCTGATCACTTTGTGATTCGGCTACCATGGCGTCAATTGGCCAAATGTCGTCAGCGATGGTTTGCTCTGCTTTCGCTTTTACCTTTCTTAACATATCAAAGGCGGCGTTCCGCATAACGGTATAAACCCAAGTGGTTGCTGCGCCTTTCTCTTCGTTGTAGAGATGCGCTTTCTTCCAAACGTTGGTCATCGTGTCTTGGACTAGCTCGTTGGCAGCGGCTTCACCGCCCAACTTACTGATGCCAAAACGCTTGATTTTGGGAGCAAAGAATTTAAACAAGCAAGTAAATGCCTGCTTATCTCTGTCTGAACCAACCAAAATCAGCCAGCTTGAGAGCTCTGTAGGTACCTTACTTTCGGTAGGTAGTTTGTTGTCGGGGATAATGACATGCTCCTTGCCGTTCCCTGTTCTTCTGCTTTCCACTTGCATAGTAATCAACCATCATGCGAATTTGATAGACACTACGTGGAGAGTGAGAGTAGGGATCACTTTATTTTAAATTAATTTCTACTATACAAAATTATAGTGAATAAAAGTGCTTATTGCCCTGTAATGATTTGATTCAAAAAGGGAACTAAAGACGGAAAACTAGCGGGTTCTGTGAATTTGGTTTTCTTTTCCAATGGGATAGGCATCATTTCGAGGAGTCGAGCACAGATCCATTGAGGACTTTCAAAGTCAGGAGTGGGGTAAAGTGCTCTGATTGAATCGTGTTCTCGAAACAACTCGACAAGAAACGCAGTCACCACGTTCGGCACCTTATAGCTGTGTTGTGGCCAATGAGGCAAAGGGCGGAAATCACTTTTGATTAGGTCATCAGTGTCGCGGAAGGAGGAGTGAAGCTGCACCAACTGTTCGCCTTCAACATCGATTTCCAAGATTTGATCATCGGACATATTGAAATCGACAATAGACACTTTTGTCCCCCAAGAACTCAGACGTTCGGAGTTGGTGTCGTCCTGAGTCGCAATGATGAAGCCGTCTCCTTGCGCAGCATGAGCGACCATTTTCAAATACTTGGGTTCGAAAATACGCAGTCTTTGTCTGCCCCTTGGCAAAATGAATAACGGGAGAGGAAACACCGCAAGCTCTTGAGAAGTCTCTACGGGTGTTTCTGATTCGGTTTCTATCCGTGTGATCTTCTCAGCTGAATTCGGCACATAGCACTCCTTAGTTCATACATGATTGAGTCTGTACGGATTTGATTCGTACGTAATTCAGAGATGTATACGCGTGCTCGTTGAAGTTCGATCAATGTGGGGTGATGTATTGAACAGGAAGTTAGAGAGAGGGAGACATGGTTTTTTGTCGCGTTTATTCGCAATTCAATCGGTTTAACCTTTTTTAACTTACGGCATTAGGTAATATGGGTTAAGAATTAGTCAATGGGTAGATAACAAGTGACACGCTTATCTTACGTTGTTTATTTCTTAGTTCTTCTTTACCTGACATCACATCAAAGGAATGGTCATGATCGTTATTTATGGTATCAAAGAGTGCTTAAATCCGATTAAGTTACAGCTTTCTAATGTCTTACAACAATGTTTGAACAGTGAGATGGGGTTACCTGATGACAAACGAGCGCATCGGTTTGTACCATTAGAAAGAGATGATTTCTTTTATCCCGAAGGGCGAACAGAAGCTTATACCGTCATAGAAATTAATATGATGGAAGGGCGAGCGGTGAACACCAAAAAGCGCCTGATTAAGAAGATATTTTCTGAAATAGAAAAGCAGCTGGCCATCTCTCCCATTGATATCGAGATTACCATTAAGGAACAGCCATCGCATTGCTGGGGCTTTCGAGGCATGACTGGCGATGAAGCCCAAGATCTTAAATATAAAGTAAAGGTCTAGGGTTTAAGCTCCTAACTCCTAACTCCTAACTCCTAATACGTAAGACAGAAGGCTTAAGCTAACCTATCTAGTCGTGGTTTTGGAGTTTGATGCCAAAGCCGTTAGATGGGCTGAGTTTGGACATATGAATTTTAGGTAAATGATTCATAGACAATGCCCTAAAGCGACTAGTTTCTTTGTTTTCCGCTGTATGTCACTACAGTTCGTTTGCGACAGTGGCAAGTTTGTTTTAGAGTGCAACTCTTCTCAGCATTTTTAGATTAGTTATGGTTAGAATCAACACGAATTTAATTCAAAAGATACTCATTACACTGCCTTTGTTTTGGATTGTTACCGTTCAGGTGTGGTTAGGTCAGGGGAGTAAGCCTCTTGCGGGTATCACTTTATTGATTGCGGCCTGTTGTGCTCTTTTGTACCGAAAAAACAAGGAGAAGCATGACTGGTTTGAAGATGGCTGGGTGTGGATACTGCTCTTGCTCTCTATTTTTTCCACTATATCTTACGAGTTGCATGGTTTCAGTAGTCAAGAATTGAGGGCAACGTTGATTGCTCTGGTATTTTTCCTTTTTTATCGAAATGGCTTTGTTAAGTTATCAGGTATACAGAACTTATGTTTCACTTCTGTTGTCAGTACAACCGTCCTTGTTGCTTACTATATCTTTTTTCTCTCTGGGGATCGGGGGAGCTTGCCGTCTAATGCTCTTGTTATAGCTTCAATTCAAGGCTTCTCTGTCATTTTATTGCTCGCACTTGGGTGTGTTTCGTATGAAGGGAAAAGGCTCAAGACAATGGCTATCTTGGCATTTATAGGTTTTCTATCCATGTTTTTGGTGGGGTCAAGAGGGCCTCTATTAGCCGTAATTAGTATTGCTTTAGTTGTTCTATTCAAAATGATGATACAACATCGTCAGCACAAGACGCTGTTTGCTGTTAGTGTCATTGTCATTTTCTCTGTGTTTTTGATGTCGAAATATGAAGTGGTAAGTAAACGTATTGACTATAGCTTGCATGAGTACCATGAGATATCGCAAGGCAACATGGATACTTCCATAGGCTTAAGATTACAAATGTATCAAGCAGGGTTCGATTTCTTTGTGGATAGCCCCTTGCTAGGCATTGGAGGTGATAAAGAAGCGCAATTAGATAAACTCTCATTCACGCCAACAAATTCGGGTAAGAGATTTATCGTTAATGCGCATCTTCATAACAACTATATTGATAAAGCGGCTTCATCCGGTTTGGTAGGCATTGCCCTTCTTATGCTTAGCTTGATGTACCCTTTGTTTAATTCAAGCTACAAGCTATCGCCCATTGTATTGTTACCGGTCGTTTATTTTTCTTTGATGTGTCTATTCGATTCACCTTTCAGGAATGGTGATTTAGCTGTCATGTACTTTGTGTTTATTGGAGTACTACTAAAACTGCAAGTGAGAAAAGAAGCGTAATGAAACTAGCGTATTACGCTAATTTCATTGTGGGTAGTTTTAGTGCGTTTATTGATTTAAGGTTATAACGAACAAATAATGAATAAAAATTTCAGGTATGACATCAATGCATTACGTGCATTAGCTGTCTCAATCGTCGTCATTTTCCATTTTTTTCCGGGTTTTATCACTGGCGGCTTTTTAGGTGTGGATGTGTTTTTTGTCATTTCAGGTTTCCTGATGACAAAAATTATCATGTCGAGTTTGGAAACTAATACCTTCTCATTAAAGGACTTTTATTTAGCGAGAGCAAAACGCATTATTCCTGCCTTAGCGGTTATGTGCCTTGTTGTGTTACTCGTTGGCATTATTTACCTAGACCCTTGGGCGTTAAGAAAATTAGGTAAGCATATTCTCACCAGTGTCGGGTTTGTTTCTAACCATACCTATTTAAAAGAGTCGGGATACTTTGATGTGGCCGCGCAAAGCAAGTGGTTACTTCACACTTGGTCTTTATCCGTAGAATGGCAATTCTATGTATTATATCCTCTTGTTTTAATGGCGACCTACAAGTTATTCGGAGCTAAAGGTGCAGCCGTTGCTATTGGAACGACTCTAATCGGAAGTCTAGCTTATAACTATGCGTATTTAGGGAGCTCGGCTTCTTATTACACATTACCGTCCCGCGCATGGGAACTGCTCGCAGGTTCGGTGGTTGCTTTGAAAAGAGCGCCCATTGAATTAAAAAAGTCCAATGTTCAGTTATTGCTGTTAGTTGCTATTGCCTCACTGTTTATTTCACCTGTCTTGATAGACAGCAGCACACTGTGGCCGAGTCATGTGACGCTTATTCCGGTCATTGCTACCGCGATAATTCTGCTTTTGAATTTGGACCTCAATTTTACCTTTCATAAATCACGACTGATACAATGGGTTGGGTTGTGTTCCTACTCAATTTATCTCTGGCATTGGCCTATTAATGTTTTCATTAAGAACCTTACGAGCAACACTATTACTCACAATATAGTTGGAGTAAGGATATCGGTATTGATGGGGATCCTTTCTTTTAAGTTCATTGAAAGTTACCGACCTAAAAAAGCACGTAAAGGCGCTAGTTTTTTTGTGGCTTATTATCCCGTAGTTTTTGCTATCCCTGTTGCCCTGATCGGACAGGTTGTTTATGAAAGTGAAGGGTTACTTTGGCGCCTGGATAAAACACAGCTAGTCATTGCACAAAGTGTCTATGAACGGAATCCACGAAGCGGAGAGTGCCACGTCGAATTTGGACCATCTCCTGAATGTCACTATGGCTCAGGACCCGTATCCGCTATTGTTTTAGGCGATAGTCATGGCGCATCGATAGTGAGAAGTGTTGAAGCGTCAGCACCTAACGATACATCGGTCATCGACTGGACGAGAAGCGCATGTCCGACGATTTCAGGTATCAAAAGAGTGCTTTCAAGTGGTGAGTTATCAGAAGAGTGTGGGGATTTTGTCTCAGCATCGCTAATAAAAGCGAAAACCAACTACCCTAATGTTCCTGTTGTTGTCATTAACAGAATGGGTGGCTATCTTTATGGTTCGAATGAAGATGGGTGGCAAAGTGAGAACGAAAAGATCAGTTTAATCGCAGGAGATAAAAGGTTTCAGACCAGATCGGAAGAGTACCTGAACTCAATCTTATCCAGTTTTGAAAAGACCATGTGCGAGCTTAGTCAATCTAACCCTGTTTATTTGGTCAAGCCAATCCCTGAGCTTAAGAAAGATGTACCTAAAACTATGTATAAGTATTCGATTTTAAATCAATCTGATATTTCGGTTTCTATTCCTCTTGAAGAGTACCGACAAAGAACCGCATTGATTACGAAATCTTATGAAAAAATCAGCCAAAACTGTCGAGTTACTCTTATAGACCCTGAACCGATATTTTGTGATGATCAGCAGTGCCTAGGGGATATCAACAATCACCCAACATACGTTGATGACGATCACCTGAATGAATTTGGTGCTGGCCAACTTATTCCTCAATTTCGCGAAAAAATATGGGGTCAATCAGCTCCGTAGGAAATGCTCATTCGCCCTTATTGTTTACACGAAAGAATAAGGGCGTTTCTGTGTTTGGAGCTATTGTGTTGGTCTTAAATGATTCGTTTAGGTAGCGATGTTTAAGATAAATTTCGGTTCAAGTGAACCCTTGTGCTATACTCCGCGCCCCAATCCGAATTGGCTTGTTAAATCTTAGGAAATTATTATGAGTGTTAAAAACGAACTTCAACAAATTAACAACCGTCTAGACAAGTGTCGCAACAAGTTAGCGGCTGCTAAAACTCGTAATGATCGTCCTGTTGTTCGTCAATTTGAAGATGAGATTAAGAAGCTAACTAAGAAAATTGCACAGCTTAAACACAAAGAAAGCTTTGATGTGAATCAAGAGCGTAAGTCTCTGATTGATATGCCATTTAGCCGTGAAATCACAAAAGCTGAGCAAGCGGATATGGGTAAACTTAAGAAGTCTGTTAAAGGATTAGTAATTGTTCACCCAATGACCAAGATCGGTAAAGAGCTTCGCATTGAGGTTATGACTGGTTACGCACCGAAAAAATTCTAATTGCCAGTGATGGTGATGAAAAAGGAGCTAGCAATAGCTCCTTTTTGCTTTTTTAGGTATTAAAAAAGCAGAGTCAGCGGTAATAATACTCACGCCGTTTTCAACTTTTTAGAGGTGATTGTTGTCACAAATCCTTTTATCTCCTATAAAAGTTAACGTGCTACTAACA
>NZ_JBFRVX010000257.1:0-11951 GCF_041475345.1 Vibrio sp. 10N.222.48.A3
AGCGGTACCAGTGTCCATAATCTTACTGCCATCGCTCTGGAATGCGCCTCAAATCGCAATCAAGATGGCAAAAGAACAGGGTTTGTAGAAGAGCCGAGTTTATAAAAGAGCAGGGTCTGTAAAGAAATGAGCCTGTAGATAAACGCTCTCTAAAAATGAAAGAGAAACAAGGTGTCAGCCTTTGAAAGAAGGCTGATACAAGGTTCCGAAAGGAAGAGGAAACCCGTACTGGTGAAGATACACCGGGCGGCACGTATTTAGGTCAATCGATCTAGTCAGGACAAATAATAAGGGGTGAGTTCACTTACCCCAAATAACGTGAAAGCTAACCAACACACTGTAAAAACGAATGCTTCAAATGATGGCAACGATCGGTTCTGAATGGCTAGCAAAATCCTATAACTATAAGGTGGTGAGCAAAATGGATGCACATCGTTCTACCTACACTGAATCAGCACTACGTGACGCGACTGTCGTCATGGCACCGGAAAGGCTAGGTGCAATGCACCAAACACGTATCAGCTTCGTTAGAACTCTGATTCGTAAAATGGCGCAGCAAGAATGGAAAGTGACGAAACATGAGTGGCAATTAGACGCTCAGGGTTTTGGTCATGTTATCTATAAGCTTACGACGCCAAACCATGTTTATCATTTGGTTGTTTTCTGCGATGAAATTGCAGATGACGAACGAAATGACCGTGTAATTGCTGAAAAGTGGGACGTAACGTTTGCGCTTGTTCTTGGTGATGTTGATGTCACCCTACTTGAAAGACTTCGTGCGAATGTACCACTTCAAGAAGCCGGCCGTAATCCTAACAATGTGCTTGTTTTAGCGCGTGCAAACAAAAGTGTACGTGTGTTTGAACATATCGTTAGTCACCTGGCTAAAGGTGTTCAACCAACGCCCAAAGAACTGGCTGAAGTAGGCTACATCCTGCGAACCACTGCCGTTTATGGTAATGGCAAATTTGGCATCGCTGATTTTAAAATCTTAGAGAAAAATGAAGATTTTAATCAGTCGTTTAGCGCGCAAATGTGTGCGGTGTATATGCTGCGTGAGTTCAGCTTAGACTGGGTTCATTACCTAGCCGAACAACAGGGCGGTGAACAAGCGATTACCTTGCATCGAGGATTACAACGTTACCTTGGTGTTGGTAATGCAACTGGTTTAGGCATGGCGCCATACCTTATTAACCACCCTAGTATTGTCGATCAGTGGATGACGACCCGTGAACATGCATTGGCGGACGTGTTGTCCAGTGAGACTAATACGGCGTTGATCGAGCCACTACGTACCTTAGTTAAAAAAGCGATTTGTCATTTAGAACAAGTCATTACCATCAATGAAACACAACAAGAGCTGAACAAAGCTGCTGTTGATGATTTGAAGCACACAGAACAATCATTAGAAGCTTCTGTCAGCCTGTGCGATACATGGTCGCAGTTAGTCGAGCAATCTAAGCAAATGAGTATGGAAGCCCAAGAAATCCTTATCTCATGTTTGATGGAATTGTACCCAGAATTAGTGGACGCCCATCAAGAGCAAATGAATTGCAGCGAAACACTGTCGCTTCCTAGCGGCAAAAAGATTCAAGATCTTCTTGTTGTACTAGAAGAGAAGTATCGCTGGGCGATCACGACCGACTTTACAAAAGCAGAGAACAACTACTGGTTCTGGTATCGCTCTCAAGACAAAGAAGAGCCAAGGCTCGGAGTTCGAGGCGAAGAGTTGGGTGAAGAGCGTGAACTGCCGTTGGATATTGGCCGTCAAGCTTATCGTTTGTACCATGCTTTATTGCAATTTGCGCCTGAGCTTTCATTGGCCGAATTCCTTGTTAAACAGCCGCAACACCGTGCCATTGCGCGCCGTGTGTGGACGCTAGGTAACAAAGCGATGGGTGACATTCAAATGAATGTGCTGCATCAAGATTCGCCGCCAATGCACTTACTGCGTTGTAAGCTAGCAATGTTTGGTGCGACTAAATTTGATCCTCGCTCAGATCGTTGGGTACGAGTGACGTTTTTCCAAGGTGCGCCATTGCTTGATGAAATTCATCAGGACGAATGGGTGTTCCCACTGTTACCGAGTGAAGCGGAGATGGCTGACTCAAATCAAGTTCCTACAAATATCAACGCTCAACATGGAGGTAAATCGTTATGATCGTTTCTCACAATGAACTGGTAGCGGCCGTTAATAAAGCCTTTTTGGGTATGCGTCGTACATGTGGTGAAGCCGATGTGATAGCGAACATGGTGGCAGATTTACAGATGGTTGGCTTGGATGGTGTTCGTCATTTTAATAATGCGAGCAACTTTATGGGGTTAGAAGACGATTGCCCTGTAGACATTCAAGTGCGCAGCGATAACACTGTTGAAGTCGACCTGCACAAGGCGAGCTTAGCGTGTCACCTTCCTGTGGTTATCGATTACGCCATTGAACAAATGGTCGGTAAAAAGACGCTGAAAATTGAGTTAAATAATTGCCACAACCGTTGGTTGGCGTACAGCGAGCTTGTAAAGTTAGCTGCGAAAGGTATTGCGTGCATGGCACGTTGGGATAACGGTTCTAACCCCAAGAGCACTTTGTATGTTCTTAATCGTGGTTGCGTTGCTCCGGAACTGTTTTTATCAGATTTGCCACTGGCATCGTACGAACATATCCACAATATGACCATCGAACTTTCCGTCCAGGATTTCGATATCGAACGTTTGTCAGATGGCTACCAAACACACATTGAATCAGAAGCGCTTTTTAAAACTCAAGAGAAAGCGTGGAACGATGGCATTGAAGTTGATGATGGGGAGTGGGCGGCACTGAAAGAGACCGCTACCGCAATTTTAGTTCAGAGCAGCGAACGCTCGACTCAAGGTGCAGGTGAACTGACAGCTTCGTAGCCGTTAGATTTAATAGGTTCATTAGAACTAACAGGTTCGATAGATTATCAGCGAGTAAGCTAGTTAGTTTATCAAAACAGATAAAACCAAAGAGCTTAACGTATCCTCACCTCGTTAAGCTCTTTTTATTTGTCCCTCTTTTTTTGCTTCACTCTTTTGATCTCTCGCTGGATTTACCTATTCTAAATTGACTGTTTTGACACACGTTGTTACCCGTTGAGAGGTAATTGAACAATTAAACGAAGCACCTTCACATTCATGTTAAACAAACGGTTTCTTTTAGAAGCCACTATGCGTATCTTGCTAATTCTAGGTGCCAACGGGCGCCATTTTTATTCGTACCGATGACATTAGAATCAGATAAAAGGAATGAAGCGTGCAAGCTAACTTTATTGATGGAACCACCCTGTATCGTCAGCACTCTTTTGAGTTGCCACTCGATTACCAAGCCAAAGATGGACAACAGATCCAAGTCTTCGCACGTGAGCTGGTTGATCTCGCTAAAGATGCGCAAGAGCTGCCGTGGCTTATCTACTTTCAGGGCGGCCCAGGCTTTCCATCTCCACGAGTGAGCGGTCAATCAGGTTGGCTAAAGCGTGCATTACAAAACTATCGTGTTCTGCTTCTTGACCAACGTGGTACTGGCAATAGCACGGTGATCAGCCATGAAACATTGGCCCATCTGTCTCCAGAACAACAAGTCGAATATTTAACGCATTTCAGAGCGGATAACATTGTTCGTGACGCCGAAGCGATTCGTGAGCAATTCGGTGTTAAACAATGGTCGACGATTGGTCAAAGCTTCGGTGGCTTCTGTACACTGAGCTATTTGTCACTGTTTCCACAGAGCTTGCAGCGCTGTTATGTGACGGGCGGCATTCCGTCTATTGAGCGCGAAGCTGACGATGTTTATCGTGCGACTTACAAGCGTGTAGAAGACAAAAACAGAGCCTTTTTTGCTCAGTTCCCACTAGCACAAGCTATGTGTCGTGAGATCTCTGATTACCTGCTTAACAATGATGTGAGACTGCCAAACGGTCAGGTGTTTACCGTTGAACAGTTCCAGCTTATTGGCATTAATCTTGGTGGCGGCGAAGCGAACCTTCCTATGTACTTCACACTGGAAAGTGCGTTTGTTGAAGTGAATGGTCAAAAGCAGTTGAGCTACAGCTTCTTAAATCAAATGCAGCAAGAGCAGGGCTACCTAACGAACCCAATCTACGCTATTTTGCATGAATCGATTTACTGCCAAGGTGCAGCGTCTAACTGGTCTGCACACCGAGTACGCGAGCAGTACCCACACTTTAACTACCAATCGGGTTGCGAGTTCTGGTTTACCGGAGAAATGGTGTACCCATGGATGTTCGACCAACTAGAAACGTTGAAACCATTACGCGAAGCGGCAAACATGTTGGCCGAGAACTCGGACTGGGGCACTTTGTACAACGCAGAGCAGCTGAGTAAGAATACGGTTCCAATGGCATGCGCAGTTTACGCGGATGACATGTATGTAGAGCTGGATTACAGCCGTGAAACGCTAGCGAACATTCCAAACTCAAAAGCGTGGATCACTAACGAGTATGAACACAATGGCTTGAGAGTCGATGGTGAACGAATTGTAGATAAATTAATGACGATGGTCGAAGCGTTAGAGAACCTGCCAAAATAGTCAAACTCTCTGCGTAGGTTATCTACGTTAGAGACAAGATACGCTAGAAACAAGAAAACGCTGCATCCGTGCAGCGTTTTTTTTATGTCATCAAACTCTGTTTTACTCAGTATCGTATTGATTACTAGAGCGAGTAAAACAGAGAGTTTAAGAACCGGGAGGGATAGTTCCTAAACTCATTATGGTTGGATGACGATATCTTGATTTTCAGTAGTCGATAAGCTGGCGCGGTCCTGTTCGATAAGTTGAGCCGCATAAGAGGGAGTCACAGCTTGAACTTCGCCCTTGGAACGAATAGTTAGTGCTTCCCACGCATGATCTCGGTATTTGCCTGTTTGTGTATATTCAATAAGTACTCTCATGATTCTTCAATCCGATGTGTGGTTAACGTGCTACTAACATTAGCGCCATTGTGGAGGTTGCACACCTGTTAAAAATGGAACATAAGATTAACCAAATGAGAATGCGTGTAACTTGAAAAACAGACCTTATTGAACTTATCTTAACTAACTGCATTTATCGTAACCAACGGTACTTATCGTAAATGGCATCCATAAAAAACGCTGCACAGTGGCAGCGTTAAAGTTGAGAGCGGTTGAAGATTGTTTAGCTGTTTTCTAAGCCAACAATCTTGCGTGCAGACATCACTGCGCTATCCAAATCGGTCAATCTACCAGCACTTGCTGGACCAAGAACTGATGAATACAAAGCCAACTGCTTCTCAAATGATAAATCTAATTGGTTATATAGATTTTGGCGGATTTGAGCGTGTTGCTGTGGCTTTGCGCTCGACAGACCTTCCAATGTATCGTAGATGAGTGTAGTTGTATCCATATCTGTCCTCTGCTGCACCTTTATAAAATTTTGCGTATTATGCACCTGGTACTGTATTTGTTCTGCGAGATTGATCGCATTGTGTGCAGCTCTGCTTAATTGTGTAATCAGTTGGTTATAGCTGTGTAATTGGCAGGATGTGATTATGTTGTCGTCTCAATCGTTGAGAGTGTCAGCTTGATAACAAAGAAAAGGAGACACGCTGGTCTCCTTTTAATTGATTAAGCTGTGATAGAAGTAACGTATTGTTGCTGCTTACCGAGTAAATTGAATACGTACAGAACCTAGCGAATGTTAATGTTCTTATCTCGACTTTCGTACATTTCAGGTGTGGTGTGTAACCCTCCAGCGTAACCTGCAGCTTCAAGAGTTTCTCTTACCTCTCGAACGTGCTCTGCCGTTACTGGTTCCTCTCTATCTCCAAGGTGCAATCGCACGAAAGTGATCAACTCAGCCAACCTTTGATCCGACAGCACATCTTCAAAGCTTGCCATTGGCATGAAGTTTCTGTCTTTGTCGAGATAGGTGGGTTGTAGGCCACGCACGGTTACTGCGATGGTGTTGAATGGATCGCTGTGCATGATGATGCCGTTATTCAACAGAGTAGGGGCGATAGGGTCACGTCCCTTACCATCGTCACCATGACAGGCTCCACATGTCTGGCGATAAGTGGTGTAAATGTCAGTCGCGTAAGAGTCTTCATCAAACCCTTTGGGCTGCAACGGAACGGCGTCACTGCTGATGGTGTTGTTGATGTCACCACTGAGTAGGTAATAGGACATCGACTCGATATCTTCACGCGTCATCAAGCTTAGGCTGTTTTTTACTACGTCTGCCATGCCCGCAAAAGCAGTCCCTTTGTCTGAGTGACCCGTGTGTAAGAAATCGGTCAGTGTCGCTTCATCCCAACCATCGACATACAGCTCGTTGGCCGTGATATCGGGCGCATTCCAACCGTCAATCAAGTTACCTTGGAAAATACGTTCGGGTATCAGAGCTTGAGCAATGTTTCGAGGGGTATGGCACTCAGAGCAGTGTCCAAGACCAGCAACCCAATATTTCCCTTGTTGCCATTTCTCAACGTTTTCGACTTCCGATTTAAGTTCTTCAGGCACTTGATAGTCAATCGGGTCGGTATCCATGAACACAATGTTCCACCCGAGCAGACCTAGACGTATATTCGAGGGAAACATCATGCTGTTGTCGTCATTGCGGCGAGGCACCGCGGTGATTGACTGCATGTATTCCCACAAGTCGAGCATGTCTTGGTCGGTGAGGTATTGATAAGAGGTGTAAGGCATTGCAGGGTACAGGTAACCATTCTTACCTTTGCCTGCAACTAACGCGGCTCGGAAATTATCAAAATCGTAAGTACCAATACCTTCCGTTGTATGGGGTGTAATATTGGTTGAATATACGGTGCCGAAAGGGGTCACAAACGGCAGGCCGCCAGCAAAAGGTTCGCCACCTTCGGCACTATGACACGCGACACAGTCACCGGCATAAGCGAGGTATTCACCACGTTCAACAGACTGAGCTTCTAGGTTCGCGAGTCTTTGCTGCTGCTCTGAGCCCGCATGTCGAATGTAAGCACCCAGTGCGAGTATCTCGTTTTCCGTAAGCTGTTTATCAAACGCAGGCATCAGGTTGTTCAAGCCTTTGTTGATAGTGTGCTGAATTTCTTCAATACTGCCGCCATGCAGCCAAATATCGTCGGAAAGATCAGGGACGCCGATCGCCGGATTCGCGATAGAACCATCGGCGTGACAAGATGAACAGTATTTTGCAAACAGCTCTTTGCCGACTTTGACTTTCACCTCTGGAACATCGGTATGGCGTTGATTGAGCGAAGCTAAGTAGTAAGAAACCTTAGCCACTTCATCGGGGCGCATTATCTCGCTCCAACCCGGCATCGCGCCATTTCGCCCTTTGGCGATCGAATGAATGATCGCTTCATCACTACCACCATATAGCCATTCTTGGTCAATAAGGTTAGGGAAGTGTTTCTGACCTTGAGCGTTGTCGCGGTGACAAGCCGCGCAGTGAGTTTGGAACAAGATTTGTCCGCTGTTTACTATTTCGGGTATGCCAGACAATCCTTCGAGGGTGGTTTCCGTTGTTTGAGAGAATTGCTCGTTTAACGTTGTGCTGGGTGAGCTGAGTTTGTCGTCACTTTGCTTCCAATCGACTAACCCTTCCCATTCACCAAGCCCGGGGTAGAGCACCAAATAGCCAGCAGACAATAGAAAGGCAATAGCATAGCTAACAAAGAGTAGTTTTGGCGGTGGCGCATCTTTTTCTTCAATCCCATCAAAAGTGCCAAGGGTGTGGTCTTGATCGGCTTGGTGATTGCTACGCCAATATTTAACGACAACAGACACCATAAGAACGAAGAAGATTAAGGTTAAAATTACCGCCCATAGATTCCAAAATGCACTCATTGTGATACCTCCTGTGACGTATCTTTACCAAGGCTTTGTAGATAGCGGATCAGAGCTTCACCTTTGGTTTTTCCTCTTACTTGTAATCTGGCGTCACCTATTTCTTGGTCAGTATAAGGAACGCCAAGTATGCGGAGGGTTTCCATTTTGTCGCTTATGTCGTCGCCTGACAGAGTCTGTTCAAATAACCAAGGGTAGGCGGGCATGATCGATGTCGGTACGACTTTTCGAGGGTCAATTAAGTGAATAGCATGCCACTGGTCAGAATACTTTCTCCCTAAATTAGTGAGGTCCGGACCCGTGCGCTTAGAACCCCACAAGTTAGGAAATTCGTAGATGTCGTCTGCTTCTTTGTTGGGACGACCATTACGTTTCACTTCAGGCTCTAGAGGGCGAACCATTTGTGTATGGCACACATGACAGCCTTCACTGATGTAGATGTCTCGTCCTGCTAACTCTATCGGTGTGAGTGGCATCGCTAAGCTGCCTTTGGCAATATCATCGCCACGGACAATGCTTGGCACTACCCAGACCAACAGAGAGAAGGAGGCCACGACAACAGTGGTCAAAATTAAAATGACGATTGAATGTGTAAAGTCTTTACTCATCATTTAAGCCCCCTCATTAACGGAGTGTTTAGCGTTATGTACTACTGGCATACGAACGGTTTTGTACAAGTTGAAAGCCAATAAGAACAATCCAAGTACAAACAGCGCGCCACCAAAGAAACGCATGAATAGCCAAGGTGCTTTAAAGTCCATAGCCTCTACAAAACTGTAAATCAGTTCGCCATTTTCATTTTGAGCGAGCCACATATATCCCTCGCCGATGCCTGCGATCCAAAGTGCTATCGCATAGATGGCGACGCCAGCATGAGCGAGCCAAAAGTGCCATTTAATCAGTCGTCGTGACCATAGTTCGGTTTGGCCCCATAAGCGTGGAATGAAATAGTAAAAAACCGCTATCCCTGACATTCCAACCCATCCGAGAGCCGCGGAATGTACGTGCCCGATGATCCATTCGGTGTTGTGTGCCACCATGTTGAACCAGCGAATAGCGAGTAGCGGACCTTCGAATGTTGCCAAGCAGTAGTAAAGAATCGCTGAGAAAAAGAATAAAAGAATGTAGTCGGACTTCAGCTTTTCTTTGTTTTGTAGGAGGGTCATTGCGCTATTAAACGCACCGGCCCAAGAAGGGAGCCACAGGATCAATGACATCACGATTCCGATGTTCTGAATCCAGATGGGAACGGAAGAGTAGACTAAGTGGTGCGTTCCGGCCCAGGTGTAAAAGCCGACCAACCCCCAGAAATGGATCACAGACAAGCGGTACGAGTAGATAGGTCGGTCCGCTGCTTTGGGTATGAAATAGTAATTCATACCAATCACACCAGCGGTCAGCAAGAAGCCGACGGCATTATGTCCCCACCACCATTGAACAATCGCATCTTGAGCGCCTGCAAACACAGAGTAGGACTTCATCGCCAACACAGGCATCGCGAGGTTGTTCACGATGAAAATCATTGCAACGACGATGATGAAAGCAGCAAAGAACCAGTTAGCCACGAAGATATGGCTGACCTTTCGTTTAGCAAGGGTGCCAAAGAACAACACCGCATACAGCACCCAAACCAACACAATCATCAAGTCGATTGGCCACTCAAGCTCCGCATACTCTTTTGAGCTGGTGTGGCCTGCGGGTAAGGAAATGATCGCAAGCAATAGAATAAATTGCCATCCCCAAAATACCATCCATGAAAGGCTTTTATTGAACAACTCACAATGGCCTGTTCGCTGGGCAATGTACAAAGATGTCCCCATCAAGATGTTCACGACGAACCCGTAAATCACCCCAGATGTATGTAGCGGGCGCAGTCGACCAAACTGGAAATATTGAGAATCGAAGTTTAAGACTGGCCAATACAATTGCGCGGCGAGAATCACCCCGATGATCATACCTACGATTGCCCACACTAAAGACGCGATGATGAAGTACTTAACGACCTTAATGTTGTATTGCGGTGTCACTTGTTCCATAACAAGGCTCCTTGCCTAAAGCTTTTATTCGCTGACTGAATTTGATTCGTTGAGTGAGTTTGAATCGTTGCCGAGCATCGAATAGAAATAGGAAATGTCGCGGATGTCTTGGTCTGAAAGTGTGTCGGCTTGTTGCTGCATGAGAATTGCCAAACCACTGGTTCTTTCCCTTGTCTGATAGTCTTTTAACGAGGAAATGAGATATCCCACCTTTTGACCGCGAAGGTTCGGGTAAGGGTCTTGTGTTGAGATACCATCAACGCCATGACAGGTCATACACACCTTGGCTTTTTGTTTTCCTAACTCGAACTGCTCGTCGTTGGATTCTGCGTAAACTGGATTCATGACAGCCGTCATTAGCAGAATGGAAAGTGCGGTTATGGGGTTAAACTTTTGCTTATTTAATCTCATTACGTATTCCCTTATTGAAGAAAAGAGCGAGTGCTTGATGACCCTCAGAAAACACTCACCTTGGTGTAAAGGTTATGCATGCATAAGCGTTCTCGCTACTTACTGACTCATATTTATTGTCAATTTTGTTAGTCAGTACGTATTCAGTGGCAAGATTGGATTACTCATTGCCTTTAAAACGCAGGGATTACTTGTATGAACGCTAATTAAAGTCTTATTTAGACAAGGAGAAGGTGTTGTTCGCACCTGGTTACAGGAATGAAACATTATTTGAGAAAGGTTCGAACTGCATCATTGAGAAAATAGGCAATGTCTAAGCAAGTCAAATGACTAATATGAACTAGACTCAAATTAGTGACCTTTTAAAATGGAGTTTAAAATGAGAGCTGCACTTCTGTTTATCCTTTCACTGTGTTCATTTTCTATTTTTGCAGCATCGGAACTGACAATATTCGATCACTTAGGGCAAAAGCATCAATTCAGTCGAGAACAACTGTTATTGCTTCCTCAAAAAGAAATCACCACGTCATTACCTTGGCTGGATGGAGAATTGGTTTATAGTGGTGTGGCCTTACAAACGGTGCTTGAAACTATGGATTTACCCATGGCCTCGCAGGTAACTTTTGTTGCACTAAACGATTATAAAATAGCGGTGCCCAAAGAAGACTTTGACGACTACCAGCCGATCATTGCGATTAAACAAAATGGCCAATTTATGTCAGTCAGAGAAAAAGGTCCGTACTGGTTGATATATCCACTTTCTTCGACTCCAGACATTGATAACACTGACTTCCATGCCAAGATGATCTGGCAGATACGCGATATTCATTTGTAAGGACTTAGTATGAAAAAGCTGTTGTCATTGACTGCAATTAAAGTCGTCGTGTTATCTTTAGCGGCAGTGGTACTCACCATTAATATCTACAGTGTGACCCGCATTAACGATATCAATAAGAGTTTTTCCACCCGACAAAATGAGGCAACGTGGTTCGTTTTTCAATTGGTGAAAGAATACGCCAATTTCTTGATGGTAAGCCGTTCTGAAACTATTGATTATGATGAGTTATGGTTAGCGTACGATATTACGTGGAGCCGTTTTGACATATTAATTAACAGTACTGAGTCCTCCAATTTCATCAAGTCAGCAAACTTTAAACCTTATTTTAGTGCGGAATTTGATAAATTTAAGAGCTTGGAATCCTCAATTAAACTGGTCAGTCAAGGGTTGTTGCCCAAGGAATCTCTGCAGAAAAAAGTCGATATTTGCTACCACACACTCGTCGATTTTATTAATGACAAGTTTCGATTACAAAGCCCTGTGATTGAAGAAAACACCTCTATGGTTGATAACTTAGTGACAGTTCATCGGATCAGTAGCGTTTTTCTTGTTGGCATCTTGTTATTGACTGGGATTATTTTTTATATGGATTTTTCTATTAAAAGAAAGCTCTACTCTACGGATTTTATTACAGGATTTCGCAATCGAATTTCGTTGATGAAATTTGTTAAGAATAGCTACTCGAAGGACAAAAACTTTGATCTCTATTTTGTCCGAATCAGAAATCTTACCGAGATTAATCAAAAATATGGCCTTGAATATGGGGACCTTGTGGTGAGCTCGGCTGCTAAGTCTTTGACCACCAAGATCCCTGAAAGCACCATTTC
>NZ_JBFRVX010000258.1:0-424 GCF_041475345.1 Vibrio sp. 10N.222.48.A3
GAGCGTGATAGGGAATCTTTATCGTCTACTTATAGAAACCTGACTGCCGATGGTTACTCTTGCCTCTCATGATATCCTCCGCTCAATATTGCTCTTTATGATTTTGGGTCTTATATTCAATGGTACAGTTATGACATTGATTTAACATGGATAGCTGTTGAGTGAAGGACAATAAATACTTGATTGAATATAGATTAATCAAGTCAACAATAAGTCAGTGGAGACTCCCCAATGAAAAAATTACTTTCAGTACTTGCTGTATCTGCAGCGGTAATGGCACCGGCAGCATTTGCTTCTTCGCCTGTTATGTTTTCAACGATCAATGGTTTCAACGCTCCGGATTCAGATGCGGTTGGCGGTGTACGTCTGGCTCTGCTTCACGGGCAAGTCAATGACCTTAAAGGTGTCGACCTTGCAGTTGCTG
>NZ_JBFRVX010000259.1:0-4069 GCF_041475345.1 Vibrio sp. 10N.222.48.A3
GCTTAGTGCTGGGTGGGTAATGATGTGTCTTGGCATGGAACGTTTGTTCTGCCACCAGTTCTGTTCGCCAGCGTGCTGCACGATTAGAATGCGTTTTTCATTTACAACTGCTGCACTGGTGGCGGTGATCGCGGGTTCGCATTGTGGATCAAGTGTCCAACCAAATGGCGATCCGAGCATATCAACCGACAAACTGCCGGCAGCGTCAGAAGCGGTGGTGATTACAGGAGTCGCGTTGAGTGCTTGTGAGACTTGTAACGCGATCCCATTTGCGCCACCGCGATGACCAGATAGCATAGGGATCACGAATTGGCCGTGATCGTCAATGCAGATCACGCCGGGGTCGGTGCGTTTGTCTTCTAGCAAAGGGCCGATCATTCGGCTGACAATACCCGCAGCAAAAAAGCAGATATGGTGATCATATTGCTTAAATTGAGGAGGAAGAAAACCAGAAAGCGGCAGGGTTAACTCATCGGCTTCTGGGTATTCTTCTTGTCCAACTGGTGCAATAAAGACATCAGCAAACGGAAACGTTTTAGCTAAGCGTTTGGCTTGCCTTGCTCCGTGTAGCGTGATGGCATAAATGGCGATTTTCATTACGCTTTACCGGCAATAGTTTTATCGATGCTATCTTTACCACTATCAGCTTTACCACCATCAAGAACGGCACATTTCTTTGATTCATTAGTACCACGTAGTACGCCACGACGAGCGCGAACTGAAAGCTGAACCATAGAGAAGTAGCGGTTTTCATTCGGTACATCGCGTAGGTCAGAGTAAAGCTCTTGTTTTTCTGTGGTGGCATGCGACACGTAGGTTGCACAATCCAACATGTCCATCGACTCAAGTTGAGTGATCAGCTTGGGGATAACGCGACCTGCTTTGATTAACATGATGGTGTCAAAATCTTCGACTAGCTTTTCTAAACACTCGATACCCCATGTCGCAGGTACAACACAAAAACGCTCCTGACCGTCAGCAAGTGGAATTTTTGTTTGTGATGGAATAGCGGTAACTGAAGTGATACCCGGAATGATCACCGGATCAAGTTCAGGAAGTAGCTCTGTCAGTTCTTCTTGGATGTATGCCCATGTGCTGTAAACCGATGGATCACCTTCGGTTGCAAATGCCACGTCTTTACCTTGCTTTAATAGTTCAACAATTGTGACGGCGGCTTTACGCCATGCAGGAACGTTGATGCTTGGGTCACGCGTCATTGGGAAGTGCAAAAATAGGTATTCGCCTTTCATGCTTTCAGGGCTAACAGAACCCGCTGCAATTTGTTGAGCAAAAGAGTGGTTACTGCCCGCGTCTTTTTCTGGAAACGCGACAATGTCGACGGTGCTGAGTAGTCGGTGAGCTTTAAGTGTTAATAATTCTGGGTCTCCAGTGCCGACACCAATTACGTACATAGTTCCTAATTTCATCTGTGCTTTCTCTAATTATGTTTTTATTTAATTTGTTGAGTGGCGCTTAATTAAAAAATTAAGCGATTATTTCTGAATAAACGGCTTGGTAAAAATAAATAAGTGAATCGGATTTTCTGATTGATAACGGGTGTAGTGAGCGAGTGGTACACCTGTTGATATAGAGACCAGTTGAACCTGTGTCGGAGCATTGCTGTCTTTACTCCATTGATGAAGTTCGCAAACTGAATCGACAGTCACTGCAGAACCGATCACAACGCCGCCCGGTTTTATTGCTGACCAACAGAAATCTAAAATGGTGTGCATGTTGCCGCGGCTTCCACCAATAAAAATACTGTCTGGCTGAGGCAAGGTGTCGGGCTGTATTGGGGCTTTATCTCGAATCAGTTGCACGTTGTCGGTACCGTGCGCTCTAAAGTTAGCCTCGACCGACTCATAACATTCTTGGTTTGATTCAATGGTGAAGACTTGTCCTTGATAGCACTGTTTAGCGGCTTCTATCGCAATAGAACCTGAGCCTGTGCCTATATCCCACACCACAGATCTTGGCTGAATACGCATACTTGCTAACGCTAAGTGACGAACGGGCTGTTTGGTAATTAAGCCGCGCTTAGGCATGCGCTTCATGAAGTCATCATCGTTGGCGTATTGGCCCAATTCACCCCACGCATGAGGTAGCGTTCGGTGCAGTACCATTACATTGAGCGTAGAGAAGTCGTCGGAACTTTTTAGTGCGAGGTCTTCGAGAGTCCACTGGCTTATCTTTTCGTCGGTGCCACCTAAGTTCTCACATACCCAAGCCGTCCAACCTTGTTGATTAAAGTCGACTAAGTGTTTCGCAATACGAGCTGGGTTGTTTTGAACATCGGTTAGCAAGCAGTAGCTAGTTCCCCATTGCATTTGGCTTGCGATACCTTTAATGCCATCGTAATGCTGCTTTCTTCCATGTAGTGAAATTGCTTTGGTTTCTTGCCATGCAATGCCGACTCGGCTGCAAGCGAGTTGCATTGAACAAGGGGAGGGAATAAAGCGTACTTCATCATTAGGCAGTTTTTTTAATAACGATTCGCCGATGCCAAAGAACAATGGGTCGCCAGAAGCTAATACGACGACGCCGCCTTCCTCGCATTCATCAAGCAACTTAGCGAACCAAGATAGATAGCCTTCTTGCATCGATAAGCGTTGACCTTTGAATTGGGGAAACCAATCCAATAGTCGGTCGTTACCTGCAACAACGCGTGCAGATTCAACTGCATTAACAGCTCGACTGGTTAGGCTTAAACACCCATCTTCGGGTACTCCGACTACCGTGATAGCCGATTGATAGCAATCGATAAGCTGAGAGTGAGTACTTACATTATTCATTTTACTGACTCAGCAAGTAGGGCGTGAATAGTCGATACCACTAACGGGCTGCCACCTTTACGGCCTAGGCTGGCAATGTAAGGCACGGTGTTTTGTTCAGTTAATGCTTGCTTCGATTCATCTGCTTTTACGAAACCAACAGGAATGCCAATGATCAATGCAGGTTTTGCTTCGCCTGCTTCTATCATGCGCAATAGCTCAAGTAATGCGGTAGGCGCATTGCCTACACCTATGATAGAGCCGTCGAGTAGGCCGTTATCGCGGGCATAACGCATTGAGTGAATAGCACGTGTTTCTCCTGTCTCTTTGGCCGTGCTAATGACGTCTGGATGACTAATGAAGCACTGTGCTTTATTGCCGTAAGCGTTGAGGCGAGTTTGGTTTAAACCTGTCACGATCATGCTGACATCGGTAATGATGTTGGCACCATTTTTTAAAGCGGTAATGGCAGACTCAATCGCGTTGTCGCTGAATTGATATAATTTAGCGTATTCAAAATCACCCGTAGTATGAATGGCACGACGAACCACATTCCATTCACCTTGATTGAAGTTATGTCCCCCATGGAGAGTTTCTATTTCTTCATCGATGATAGAGAAGGAGTCACTTTCAATTTGACGGCCTTGCTTGGTCATTTGACGCATATCGTTAGTCATGGAGTTTTCCTTGTTCATGCTTATTCATCATGAAAGTGAGTGTTGGTATCACTTCCTTTTGAGCAGAGATGTTCTGCTAATAGATCGCCGTTGAAATCGATCAATTTGAATTCAATGCTGACGTGATGTTTGACATACACAGCAGCGTGCTCTGCAGCTTGTTTGCAGAGCAAGGTAAGAAAGTCGTAATTGGGAATCTCTTTGCCCGATTGGGCTTCTTTCCATGTGTCGAGTACGTGGCGGCCTGTGTTGGCTTGGCTAACAGCTTCGGCAAATTCACTCGATGCACCTGATTGAATGGCGAGGTCGGCCAGTAATGAAAAGTCGATAGCTTTACCGGATACGTGAGTCATCATGTGCCCAGCGACCATCTTGCCGAGTTTGCCTATCATGGCGACGACGGTGATTTTGCTCACTTGATAACGTTTTGCTGCGCGCAGTCCGACCCCAACAAAATCACCCGCTTGGATAAAACACATCGAGTCATAACTTGGTAGCATGGCCATCGCTGACTTTTCGGTTCGAGATCCTGTCGTGAGAACCAAGTGGTTTTGGCCATTTTGTTTCGCTATTTGTACCGATTGACGCACAGATGCTGAAAACGCTGAAGTGGAGTAGGGT
>NZ_JBFRVX010000260.1:0-4678 GCF_041475345.1 Vibrio sp. 10N.222.48.A3
GTCTGAGTCACCTTCTCCTACGGTAATCTCGGACGGATCATCGGCACCGTTAATAGTAATGGTCACTTCGCTCGTGGTTCCGTCTATTGCAGTAACCGTGTAAACCTCGGTGACAAACTCATCGTCGTCAAGGTATTGCACATAATCGTTGTTGACGACGTAAGTCCATTCACCACCATCGGTAATGGTCAAAAAACCCAGAGCGGTATCATTGGTCGAACCTTCTGGGTTAAACACACCGTTTGGTTCGAAAGCAGCGACGTCGTTATCGTCGACATCGGTGATGGTTAGCGTCCCTGACGTCGCTAAGTTGTTGCTCTCTTGATCAACATCCACATCCTCAGTCACTTCTCCTGTGTCTGAATCACCTTCACCAACGGCTATGTCAGATGGATCATCGGCACCGTTAATAGTGATAGTCACTTCGCTAGTGGTACCGTCACTGGCTGTCACGGTATAAACCTCAGTAACGAATTCATCGTCATCCAAGTACTGAACATCGTCGTTGTTAACTACGTAAGTCCAAGCACCATCAGGGTCGATGCTCAATACGCCTAGCTGTGATTCGTTTGTTGAACCTACGAGGTTAAACTCACCGTCAGCTGAATAGGTAGGAGTGTCGCTGTCTACATCTGTAATTACGATCTGACCAGACGTCACTAATTGATTGGTGATCTCATCTACATCAATGTCCTCAGTCACACTGCCCGAGTCATCGGTAGCGACTGCCGCATCATCAGTACCAATGATGGTGACGGTGATGACTTGTTCGCCACCGTCGGAGGTTTGCACTGTCGTCGTATCTTGAATTTGCTCGCCATCAGCAAGTTCATCAAATGGACTGTTGGCCACGAATGTCCACGAGCCATCCTCATTAACGACAAAAGACCCGACCCCATTTTCGCCTTCCGCATCTTTGGCGATAAAGGTAACGTCCGGATCGTCAATGGTTAAAACGCCCCCGGTTTCAATAGGCTCATCCTGTTCAAACTCAATAACGTTGGTTTCACCTGAAACAAGCGCAAGAGCAATGATATCGAAAAGAGCAATACTTTGAGTTTCGGACAGCCCTTGAGATTCAAGTCCGTCAGTTTCAAAGTTTGTTGAAGCCAGAGTTTCAGCCCCTGTACGTTCAATCCTACCGCTGTTGGTTAGACTTGAGCCTTGCTCACCTGCTGCGGCATCAAACTCTTCACCCAATTCTGTTGGATCAAACCCTTCTTCAATAGCACGTTGAACTTGAGCGATCGCATCATCAGTGTCTATCACGTTTTGCTGACCTTGGTCATCGACAAACCGCGCAGAAACGTTTGGCACGCTCTCTTCAGTTGTTTCGACAGTGACAATGACGTCGCTAGTAGCTGGTTGCTCGCCCGGAGGCAAACGTCTAACTTGGCCTTGAGCGTCGAGCACTATAACGCCGTTCGCAAGACCTAGTATACTTAGGTTGATATTTCCCATATCCATATTCCCACTTCTGCCCAGAACACACCAAACGCGGATCCAATCCCACTCTGCGCTGTGGCTATTTCCTACAATAAATTTAGTAGTGGCATTATTGATAATCAACTCACTAAAGGCATGGAAATGCGATGCTTTTTAAATTAGTCAATAGCAATAGCGACTTACATTCAAAAAAAACCAACAAACTTCGCATTTTTTTGCAAATGTCCTAAGCTTCGTTTAATACCATTCACTCAATTCAACGGTAAACGTAGGTTGGGAAACGGATGAGGCATTGAAAGTAGAAGGAGAGCTACTTTGAAATTGTTTAAATTATCCATAATGTGTTGCTTAGTTGCTGCAGCACCACTCGCCGCTCAAACTCTGGAACAGTCTGTGGCTATTACCCTGGCAACGAATCCAGAGATAAAAAGCATCTTTAACGAATATGTGAGCGTGAAAAAGCGTAATGACGCCTCTGGTGGGGCATACAGGCCGAGTATCGACCTTGATGCCGGTATTGGTTATGAAGGTATAAACCCTGCACCAAATAACGGTCCAGACACGGATCTAACAAGAAAGGAAGCAACGATTTCCCTCACTCAATTGCTGTGGGATGGTTCTTCGACTCTGAACGATATTGACCGTACCGCTGCAGAAGCCGAATCAGTTCGTTTGCAATTGATAGCAGATGCCGAAGACAAAGCACTGGAGGTAACACAAATATATCTCGACGCAGTAAAAGCGACTGAGGTACTGGCGCTGTCAGAAAGTAACCTTGCGATACACAAGAAAATCTATAAAGACATAAAAAAACGAGCGAGTTCAGGCATAGGTTCTACCGCAGACGTTTCGCAAGTAGAAGCTAGGATTGCAAAAGCTCATGGTAACTTATTAGCCGCCCAGAATAATTTGATCGACACACATACCCAATTTAGAAGAGTTGTAGGACAAGAACCGCTAGGTCTGATTTACCCAAGGGCCGACATATCTTGGATTCCACTGTCATTGTCAGATGCCATAGTTGACGCTTTAGATAAACACCCTGTAATTAAAATAGCGGCGGCAGATGTCGACGCAGCACATTTTCAATATAAACAGTCCAAAGGCGTAAACTATCCTACATTCTCTATCGAAGCGTCTCAGTCATGGCGTGATGATGCAGGAGGCGATGAAGGTTCAAGTCAAGAAACGCTCGCAATGCTGAGAATGCGGTATAACTTGTACAATGGTGGTACAGACAGCGCCAATTCAGAAGCTTCTGCTTACCAACTCAATAAGGCGAAAGATCTTAGAGATCGTGCTTATCGCCAAGTCGAAGAAGGACTTCGCCTCTCATGGAGCGCCTTAGATCTCACACTGCAACAGAAAAACTTTTTGTCCGACCATGTTGATTCAGCTTCAGAAACCGTTATCGCCTATGAAAAACAATACCGAATAGGTAAACGTACTCTGCTTGACCTGCTCAATACTGAGAACGAACTGTTTGAAGCACGCAAAGATTATCTGGATGCCCATTATTCGGAGCAGTACGCTAAATACCGAGTGATGAACGCTACAGGTTCTTTATTGAATGCTCTGCTGGTTGATATACCGGAAGAGTGGACAACGGCCGTGGAGTATTAATGATGAAAATAACTTACTTATTACTTCCCGTATTAACGATGACTTTATTTGCCTGCTCCAATCAGCAGCGAGAAGCCTACATCGAGACGCCCGAAGCTGAACAAATTGCCGATCTACAAGACGATGATAAAGATGGTGTAGTAAACGCGCGAGATACCTGCCCTGGTACACCAGAAACATCACAAGTCGACAATGATGGCTGTGGTGAAACAATTCGAGCAGAAGAAGTACGACAGCTGAAAATACTCTTTGCTCATGACTCATTTGAAGTAAACCCAATATTTTCTAGCCAAATTAGCACCATGGCAGAGTTTCTTGAAAACTACAAAAGCGCTTCAATTGAAATCCAAGGTTACGCCAGTAAAGTGGGCTCCAACGAATACAACTTAGACTTGTCAAAGAAACGAGCAAACAATGTACAAGATGAGTTACTTTCGAATGGTATAGAACCAGAGCGCGTGAGAATTGTTGGCTATGGTGAAGAACGCTTAGAAAACGATGGTGACGATCCTACTTCACACGCACTGAATCGTAAGGTAACCGCGACCGTAGTTGGGTTAAGTGAGCAGATCGTTGAAGAGTGGACCATTTTTACCACACTAGAAAAGTAACGTGACATCATCACTGAAAGCGCAAGATGTAAGGTAAATTCGCTTACAAATACAGCTTAGCTTCAAGATCAATAAAGCCGTGATAGGGTTACCCATCACGGCTTTTTGTTCTTTGTCGTCACATGAATCGTAAAGGTGATTCTGTGACTCTTCTTGCTACTCAGAAATTGACTTGTTACTCAGTGAGTAGGCTCCCTCTTAAGCGAACCTACTACCGATTATGCTTTTACCTACCAATTATAGCTTTACTTCTTGATGCTTAGTTTTCGGTAGAGAAATACTTAGCAGGAAGTAACCTAAGATAGCTGCGGTCGTTGAGCCCATCAGGATACCTAATCGAGCAAGCGTATCAAAATCTGCGTTCGTTGGACCAAATGCTAGCGATGAAATAAAGATAGACATCGTAAAGCCAATACCACACAACACAGATACCGCGAAGATGTTCATGAAGTTCACACCTTCAGGAAGCTTAGCGATGCCCGTTTTCACAGCACCCCAGCTGAATAGGAAGATACCCAGAGGCTTACCAACCAATAGACCCATAGCAATACCAAGCGGTAGCATGCCTGTAAGGTTTGAAATTGAGATGCCTTCTAGTGAGATACCTGCGTTTGCAAATGCGAAGATTGGCAAAATTGCAAAAGCGACGTATGGGTGCAGAGCATGTTCTAGATGTTTCAGCGGAGAACGCTCTCCTTTATTGCCTTTCAGTGGGATAGCAAAACCAATGACTACACCAGCCAATGTTGCGTGAACACCTGACTTCAATACTGCGAACCACAGAATTGCACCAACAATAAGGTAAACACTCAACTTAGTTACATGCTTGTTGTTTAGCATGAACAGCACACCAGTTGCAATGAAGCCAACCGTTAGTGCAAGCGTCGATAGATCGCCTGAGTAGAACAGTGCAATGATAACAACAACCCCTAGATCATCGATAATTGCCAACGCTAGTAGGAATACCTTCAAGCTTACCGGTACACGGTTACCAAGAA
>NZ_JBFRVX010000261.1:0-8325 GCF_041475345.1 Vibrio sp. 10N.222.48.A3
CGACACGTGTAACTAACATTGAACATCAAAGTTATGACGAACGAATTGAGGCTGTAATCTGCTTTATTGAAATTCATCTCGACCAAGAGCTGAGCCTAAAAATGCTTGCTGAGCATTTTTCGATGAGTGTATCTAATATTCAAAGGCGTTTTAAGCAGTCATACAACATGACAATCAACGGTTACATCCGTTTGAGACGATTAGAGATCGCACGCCAGCATTTAGAACGAGGGTTGGTTTCAATCACCGAGGCCGCCTATGAAGCGGGTTATCAGCACCCTTCTAATTTCACCAATGCTTTTAAGAAAACCTTCGGTGTGCCGCCACAAGACATAGCGATTAAGACTTAGTTACATTGATATAAAACTATTTGTTCTATAACTTTAAAAGGCTATATCTAACATCTGCTATGTTGGCCAGGTGACCGCCACATATAAACAAACTGGTCATTCTGCGAAGTAATTTCAAATCCAAACCTCAGATACAAATCTCCAACTCGATTACCTTGTAAATAGCATAGTTCGACGGGTTTATTGAGGCTGTCAGCCTTAGTTAAGCAATCAGCCTTAGTTAAGAAGTCTTTCAGTACTTGGCTACCAATTCCCTTTCCATGATACTCAGGCAGCAAGAAGAATCGGCAAAAATAGAAGTGGTCGCCTTTGTCTTGCAGCAACACACTGCCAATCGCTTTGCTTTGATATTCAATGATTTCAGGTCGTTCTTCTGCCCACTCTTCGGCGTGTATATCTCGTTGAATTTGCTCATCCCAGCCAAAAACAGCTTTGATTGGCTCAAATTCAGCCGCCTTTTTCAGCTCGAACAGAAATTCATAATCTGATGACTGAGCGGGTCTTGTCGAATACTTCAAAATATCTCCAACAATAATCAATGAACTATATAGCCAACGCTCGACTACTGCTTCTTAACGTACTTCGCTGTAACGAGCATTTCACCACCACCATCAAGCTTGCAATCTAACTGATGATCTTTGCCTTCATTTATTCGTCTGATTACCGCTTTAGTGCCGATTTTCAGTACAGAAGAACTGCCTTTAATTTTTAGATCTTTAATGAAGGTAACTTTATCGCCACTTTCCAATACAACGCCATTTACGTCCTTAACACGCGCGGCTTCTCTTTCTAAACGCTCTTCTTCTGGGTTCCACTCATAGGCACACTCAGGGCAGATTAGGTTGTTTTGGTCTGGGTAGACATATTCAGATTGGCATTGCGGACAAGGAGGTAAAGACATACGTTAATACTTCATTTAAATAAAATTTGCGTCCATTTTAATGACTCTTGTTAGGCTTAGCGAGCACAAATCGAACCAATTTTCAGTAGCGTAATTTAACTTAGAAAAGAGCAGTACCTAAAACGAACAAACACAGCCGCTAAGCTGTGTTTGTTTAAGGGCTTGGGAGGCGAAACGGATTAACGTTCGACTTTTGGTGAGTAAATCGAGTAAGCGGTGATTTGCCCTGCCACAATTGCAGAGAACATGAACAACGCCGACAAACCAATACTCGGAATAGGTAAAATCGATTGTTCAAACACCGACTGGCTGGCACTCACTAATACTCGACTACCCGGAACCAAGATGATGATCCCCTGCACGATATAAATAGAGCCCGTGAGCTCCATCTTCTTGGCAATCCAAGTCCCGTACAAAGTAATAAGAACCGTCGTAACCCAAGTACCGACAACCCAACCACTGTCAAAACCTAGATAGAACGGCCCCCACATACCCAGAACTGCCACTGGCAAGCCAAGTAAGATGTCTTTAGGACGCGCATTGAACATCACACCAATCGACACCGAGATCAACACCAAACCAGATATGTGCATCCATGTCGGAACCGCATTCGTATAGTCAATGGAGACCGCTTGTCCCCATATCGCTTCACCAATGTTGAGCCCCATAATAATCCCGACAAACAGCTTTATCAGGGTTAATGCGCTCTGCCCTAACAAACTGGTACCAGAGACGAGATCATTAAACGCCAAACATTCTAGTGCGTTGGCTATGGATAACCCGGGGACAAACAAGACAATCGAAGCGATACATAACGCCCACACCGGGATCGGCAACCCTGTGCTTGCCAAAAATGCCACGAAGATACCCGTTAATAGTGCCGAGATGAATTCAACCGCAATAGCGCGACGTGAATGAAGAACTTGCTGACATACCCAAACCATCAGACCCAGTAATGCAGAAAAGCCAACCGCTTCTAACGTACTGCCAATTAGCATCAGATACGCTGGCGGAATACCCATATTGGCCAGTGCCGTCACAAGTTTAGAGTAACCGACAGGCTCTGGCACAGGCTCACTGCTCGGTTGGTTAATACGAATGATGGTATTGGCCAACAAACTCAAGTTAATCGAAGCAGGCTTTAGACGCTTAAGAATAACGGCGTTGTTATCGTCTGGAAATTGATAATTAATCGCGGTTGGCGTTGCTTGGATCATCACATCAACACCATGCTTTTTTGCATAGAATTGGGTGTATTTCTCTAGCTTGTAAGGAGCACAACCACTGCGATGAAGAGTGTCACCAATTTCAACAATTTTGTTAATTCGGAACTGAGAAGGCATGGGAATTTTAGGGGAGACAAAATGTGCGGCAAATGTACCAAACGATAGACGTAATGACGAGAGTTTTGCATGAATTATCAACTAAATTCGTTACTTTTTCCTTCGAACGCTTAGAGGAGTCTATAACTCCACCCGCTTCGGATTCACTTGATGAATACTTTGGCAGACTGGCAAGTTAAAACAATGCATCCAGATTGTTATTAATGGGCATCAAAATACGAATGGAAATCAGTTTATGTTAACGGTCAAATTGCCTGTATTTATGTTAATTTTGTGATGAGGAAACACCACTAAAATAGGTTTATAAATCCAACTGAGTGGGTCTTAGAAAGAGTGGAGGGTTCTTTGTTGTTTCTCGCCCTACGTTTAACGAGAGTTTAGTCACATTTTATTCACTCTAAAAGCGCCGAACATGATGGAAAAACTAGCGGAGTGGTGGTTATGCGAGCACTTAGAATAAAAATGAAAGAAAAAGGTTTCGTTTTCAGTTAGATGTGGCATTATCAAACTCGTTAAGACGATGTGCGTACATCGTATAATGGCTATTACCTCAGCCTTCCAAGCTGATGATGCGGGTTCGATTCCCGCTGTACGCTCCAGTCTTCTTGATGTTTCAGTCTTACTCTTAAGACAGTGTGCGTGCATCGTATAATGGCTATTACCTCAGCCTTCCAAGCTGATGATGCGGGTTCGATTCCCGCTGCACGCTCCAATTCCTCCTTATGTTTTGTTACGTGTTTTCTTCCAGCGATACCCTATTCAAAAAACTTCTCCGCTCGTTAAACCTATAAGCATTAATCCATATAGCTTAAACCCATTTTGTTAAGTCTAACCAACCAACGCTAATTAAGCAGCTAGCGCTATTAACTCCTTAAATCGCTTCGAATTTCTTAAACCTTTCCCATTACATATTGCAGTCTAGCTTTTAACGATTTTCAAAATTGTTCCAATTTAATAATCTTGGTCAATATCTGCAAAAATCATTGTGTTAATGTGCGCGCATTAGCAACAACCCATAAATAATAAAAAATGTTTAAAAGCAATGAGTTAACAATTAACATCGAAGCAATTAATGTCGCTTTAGCAAAAGTTGAAAATGCCAATAAAATTCAGCTAGATACATTGAAAGGTTATGTGAACAGCGAGCCTGAACAAGCTGTACTGGCTTTTCGATCGCTGAATGAAGCAGAATCAATCGACGACAAGTTTAAAAAGATCATGGCAGAGCTACCGCACCTGAGCGGCGAAGCACACCACCTACTGGAAACATCGATCCTATTACAGTAATGGCCAAGAAAGATAAGTCTCAACTAGCGCGATGAGCTAAGACTTATCTTTTAGCTTTCTGTTTTTAGTACTTTCCCAGCAGCTATTTCTAGCTCTATTAGATAATGCCTAAAGCGTTATCGACTTCGCCATACCCGCTTCAGCGTGACCAGGAATATTGCACGCGAACTCTACGTTATTATCACCATGGAAATGCCAAAGCATCTGTTTCGCTTTGCCCGGCTTAACTGTAACTGTGCTGCCCGAGTCATGAGCGTGATTACCCATGTTTTTCATCATTTCACGGTGCTCTAACTGCTCTGAAGCAGAACCAATCGAGAATTCGTGATCAATCTTGCCCGTGTTCATCACAACGAACTGCACCACGTCGTTCGGCTCAATATCAACCTTGTTCTTAAATGTAATTTTCATATCGTCACTTAGCAGAACATGAACCACTTTATCCGGCTTTGCGCCTGTCGCAGGCATACCCACTTCAGACATGCCTTCCATATTCATCATCTTCGAATGGTCCATCTTTCCATCCTTCATCATGCTGAGATCCATTTTTGAATGATTCATCTCTCCACTCTTCATCATCGAGTGATCCATATTTGAGTGGTCCATATTCGAATGGTCCATTTCAGCAAAAGCCGTTGCAGTAGTTAACATCAGTGCAATCGCAATAAGTGTCTTTTTCATGATCGTTCCTTAGATTAATTCAGTTATTTATTTGTTAGTTTCACATGTTCATGTGGTACGCCCTTACTCACTCTGTTTTTGGTCAGTAAGGGCTAATAATCAATACGTTATTTGTTTGGTTCGTTTTGGCTATGCGTAATCTCACGCTGTTTCCAGAGCTTAAAGATTGCAGGCAACACCAGTAGGGTAAGCAATAGTGCAGACGCCATTCCGCCTATCATCGGCGCAGCAATTCGCTGCATCACTTCAGAGCCCGTACCCTCGCCATACATAATTGGAATGAGGCCAATAATCACCGTAAGTACTGTCATCATAACTGGGCGAACACGCAGTCCTGCGCCCTCACGAATAGCATCCGTTAGGTCTTCACGCTGAAGTGCTTTCTGGTTCTGCTCCGCATCCAACTTCTTGTAGTGCCATGCTTGATTTAGGTAGACCAACATGATCACACCTATCTCAACAGCTACCCCGGCAAGGGCGATAAAGCCCACCCCCACTGCAATGGAGAAGTTGTAATTGAGGACATGCATCAGCCATAAACCACCAACCATTGCGAGTGGCAACGTCAGCATGATCATCATCACCTCACCAACGCGGCGGAAGCTGAGGTAGAGCAACAACATGATGATTGCGATGGTGATTGGCACAACGACACTTAAACGTTCTTTGGCGCGCTCCATGTATTCGTATTGACCAGACCACGCCAATGAATATCCAGCAGGCAAGACGATTTTATCTGTAACGACTTTTTGCGCCTCTGCCACATAAGAACCAAGGTCGCGACCTTCGATGTCAACGAACACCCAGCCATTAGGACGCGCGTTCTCCGTCTTAATCATTGGTGGTCCATCTTCATAGCGAATATCTGCAACATCAGACAAAGCAATTCGCGCTCCGTTTGGTGTCACTAACGGCAGGTTCTGCAACTTAACGACAGAATCACGATAGCTTTGCGGATAACGGACATTGATTGGATAACGCTCTAGCCCTTCTACCGTTTCGCCGACATTCATACCGCCAACTGCGGTCGAAATAACCTGCTGAACCTCTTTGATGCTTAATCCGTAACGAGCAGCAGAGCGGCGCTTGATGTCTATCGTCACATAACGACCACCCGCAACACGCTCAGCGTAGACAGAAGCAGTACCACTCACGCTATTGAGGATGGGTTCAAGTTGAGAGCCAATATCCTCAATCACGCTCAGATCTGGGCCTGCGATTTTGATACCAATTGGCGTTTTAATACCCGTCGCCAACATGTCGATACGTGTTTTGATTGGCATGACCCAAGCGTTGGTCAAACCGGGGAATTGAATCAGATCATCAAACTCTTTACGCAGAGACTCAGTAGTGACACCGTCACGCCACTGTTCTCGCGGTTTAAGCTGAATAACCGTTTCAATCATGGTCAGTGGCGCAGGATCGGTTGCCGTCTCTGCTCGACCAATTTTGCCCCACGTGGTTTCGACTTCTGGAATGGTTTTGATGAGCTTGTTGGTTTGTTGCAACAACTCACGAGCCTTACCTATTGAGATGCCCGGATACGTGGTTGGCATGTACATCAAATCCCCTTCGTCCAAAGGAGGGATGAACTCGCTGCCAAGCTTACTGGTTGGGTAATAAGCAGACGCCATTAAGCCAAGTGCGATAACAATCATCACCTTGGGATATTTTAGGCTGAGGTTTAGAAGCGGTTTATACATCGCCACTAGGCTACGGTTTACTGGGTTTTTATGTTCAGGTAGCACGTTACCGCGAATGAAATAACCCATTAACACAGGCACCAGCGTGATTGCCAAACCGGCTGCTGTAGCCATCGCATACGTCTTGGTAAACGCAAGTGGCGAGAACATCTTGCCCTCTTGCCCTTCTAGCGCGAACACAGGCACAAAGCTCAAGGTAATGATAATCAGAGAGAAGAACAGCGGTGCGCCAACTTCTTCTGCTGCCTTACCAATCACCTGCCAACGGTTTTTGTCAGTGAGCGGAGTCCGTTCAATGTGTTTATGAACGTTCTCAATCATCACGATGGCACCATCCACCATGGCGCCAATCGCAATCGCGATCCCGCCAAGAGACATAATGTTGGCGTTAATACCCTGCCAATGCATAACGATGAATGCGCCTAAGATACCGACAGGCAGACTTAGCGCGATAACCAGTGATGATCGGATATGGAACAAGAACAGCGCACACACGACGGCGACCACGATGAACTCTTCAGCCAGCTTCTTCCAAAGGTTTTCAACGGCTGAATCAATCAAAGTAGAACGGTCATAAGTTGCGACAATCTCGACACCATCAGGTAAGCCAGCTTGCAGTTCAGCGAGCTTGGATTTCACCGAGTCGATCACTTCACTGGCATTTTCACCAAAGCGCATCACAATAACGCCGCCAACCGCTTCACCCTCACCATTGAGTTCCGAGATACCACGACGCATTTGCGGGCCAAGATTAATGTCAGCAATGTCACCTAATAGCAGCGGAGTACCTTTGTCGGTCACTTTTAGCGGCAGAGATTGAATATCTTCGATGCTTGTCAGGTAACCGGTGGTACGAACCATATGTTCGGCTTCCGCAATCTCAACAACAGACGCTCCTGTTTCTTGATTACCATCTTGGATCGCCTTGTTGACTTGCTGAAGCGTCAGGTCATATGCACGTAACTTGGCAGGATCAATCTGTACTTGATACTGCTTCACCATGCCGCCAACGGTCGCCACTTCAGACACGCCTTCTACAGTTTGCAATTCATACTTCAAGAACCAATCTTGCAAACTACGAAGTTCCGCTAAGTCGTGCTGACCTGTTTTATCTTGCAACACGTAGCTGTAAACCCAGCCCACACCGGTTGCATCGGGTCCTAGTGTTGGCTTGGCACTCGATGGTAAGTTAGGTGCAACTTGGCTTAAGTACTCCAACACTCGTGAACGCGCCCAGTACATATCGGTATCGTCATTGAAGATGATATAGACATAGGAATCACCAAAGAACGAGTAGCCACGAACTGTTTCAGCACCCGGTACAGCTAACATGGCGGTGGTCAATGGATAGGTCACCTGATCCTCGACCACCTGTGGGGCTTGACCCGGATAACTGGTTTTGATGATTACCTGAACATCTGACAAATCAGGAATGGCATCGACAGGTGTATTTTTAACGCTGTATAAACCGCCAAATACGATGGCGACAGTGGCAACCAGCACTAAGAAACGGTTGCTAATAGACCAGCGAATAATTGCATTGATCATAGTTCGCCCTCACCCGTGCTATTCGTCGGTTCGAGAGATTTGAGCACATAATCAGAACCTTGCTTCGCCACTAGAAACCGAATGGTTTGACCCTCGGCAAACTCAGATAAATCAAGGTCATCACTGGCTTGGAAATTCATTTCACCCGCTTTCCAATTCCACTCAGGGACTGGCTGATGTTTTACAGTGATCATGCCAAAATCTGCCATCAACATGGTAATGTCACCCGTTACCCAAACTTCGCCGGCGATCTTGTGTTTGTTGACCTTGTAATCAACAACCTCGTATCGCCCTGACTCTGTCTTTCGCATCTCAAAGTCAATTGCCTTACCACGTTCCACGTCACTCATGTCCAAGCCTTCCGCAAAGGTGAAGTTCATCACCATGCCCGGCCAATCCCATTCTGGAACAGGCTGATGGTTAATCATCACCATACGACTGCCTTGCATAACGTCGGAAATTTCACCGTTCGCCCATACGGTTTCAGCTTCTTCCTCAACACTATTGATGCG
>NZ_JBFRVX010000262.1:0-795 GCF_041475345.1 Vibrio sp. 10N.222.48.A3
GAGCCCTCTCTGGGGCGAAGTCCAAGGCTGTTTTTCTACTCAATTAAGCACGCTGGTTGAGTGGTGAAATAGAGTTACTTGGGAATACCAGACACCACACCCTTTGGATGTGCGCATTCTACTACAAGAATGCTCAAGCCAGTTTGTAGCACGGCTCTTGAAAGAGAGCCCATTGTTTTGCTTTTTTAAAAGAACAAAACAATGTCCTAAAAAGGAGTGTGAACGATGCAGATTATCTACGGACATTGTCGTACAGATGAGGCGGCGAATGTATTAGGCCACTTTGTTGAACAAGGGGATTTTGTCAGCGTCAAAGAACTGGGAACGGTCGGGCGTGAACACATGGCGTTTGCCGCCTTACTGTCTTTTACTGGACACCTTTCATTCCCTTTCTATTGGAAGGGTGTTCATTTTGTTGCGGTTCAAAAACAAGTTCAATCAGTTAACCGTCTCACTCTCCCAGCTTCAAAGAATGCTTGTAAAAAACGTTATCGGAAGCTTAAGAACACCATCATTAGCGCTCAAAATTGGAAGCAACATGTGAGTCGTAATCGCGGTTTGAAGTACGCGAAATCTTCTCTGTTTTCTTTATGATGCGTGCCTATACCTGTCGATTTTAACCTTTCTCCCCACGCGCCGTTTAATTTGCACGTTGCACGGTCTGCCTAGGACAACCTAACCCTTCTTCCCAGCTTCTCAGGCAAGGAGGTCTTTTACTCCATCATGACCAAACACTTGATAAATTTATCACTCAATAAGGATATTTATTATGAAAAAACGCACCCAGCGCACCCT
>NZ_JBFRVX010000263.1:0-3587 GCF_041475345.1 Vibrio sp. 10N.222.48.A3
TGCTTACACTCTTCAGCGATCTGCATGAATTCGAAGTCATCTTGGCCATTACGCAGCAAGTTGATCATGTGCTGTGTACCAGTAAGGTGAAGTGCTTCATCACGAGCGATTAGCTTGATGATCTTCGCGTTACCTTCCATTAGCTCACGTTCAGCGAATGCGAATGAACATGCAAAACTCACGTAGAAACGAATCGCTTCCAGTGCGTTTACAGACATTAGACATACGTAAAGCTTCTTCTTCAGGTCATGAAGTGAAATCTTAACGTCTTCGCCATTGATGTTGTGGTTGCCTTCACCGTAGCGGTGGTAGTCAGCCGTTAGCTTGATTAGGTCATCGTAGTAAAACGCGATGTCTTTAGCACGCTTCAGGATCTCTTCGTTTTCAACGATGTCGTCGAATACTACGCCTGGATCATTTACGATGTTACGGATGATGTGCGTGTAAGAACGAGAGTGAATCGTTTCAGAGAATGACCAAGTCTCAATCCAAGTTTCAACTTCTGGTAGTGATACCAATGGAAGTAGGGCAACGTTAGGGCTGCGGCCTTGGATAGAATCTAGAAGCGTTTGGTACTTCAAGTTAGAGATAAAGATGTGCTTTTCATGCTCAGGAAGCTTGTTGTAGTCGATACGGTCACTAGACACGTCGACCTCTTCTGGGCGCCAGAAGAAAGAAAGCTGCTTCTCGATAAGCTTTTCGAAGATTTCAAATTTTTGTTGGTCGTAACGTGCAACGTTTACCGACTGACCCAAGAACATTGGTTCTTTTAGTTGGTCATTTTTTTGTTGAGAAAAAGTACTGTAAGCCATAAATGCCTCAAATCCTTTAAAGACCCGCAATAAAACGGACCCTGTTAATGCTTTAAACCCAGAGAAGATAACTCTTCTCTGGGGTCTTAATGTTTATTGCGGTTTAGATCTTACAACCGCCGCCTTCACAATCTTCTTCCGGCACTTGAACTGCATCGCCTTGGTCGTCTTTAGCACCATCACGCGTGTTATGGTAGTAAAGCGTTTTAACACCATACTTGTATGCAGTTAGTAGGTCTTTAAGCAGCTGCTTCATTGGAACCTTACCGCTGTCGTAAACACTTGGATCATAGTTAGTGTTTGCAGAGATAGCTTGGTCAACGAATTTTTGCATGATACCCACTAAGTGTAGGTAACCGTCGTTATTGCCAATGTTCCAAAGTAGCTCGTAGTTGTTTTTAAGATTTAAGAAATCAGGAACAACTTGCTTCAGGATACCGTCTTTCGACGCTTTCACTGATACATAACCACGTGGTGGCTCGATACCGTTAGTCGCGTTCGAGATTTGAGACGAAGTCTCAGAAGGCATAAGCGCTGTTAGCGTAGAGTTACGCAGACCGTGCTCCATGATCTCTTCACGTAGCGTGTCCCAATCGTAGTGCAGAGGCTCTTCACATACTAAGTCGATATCTTTTTTATAAGTATCGATTGGCAGTAGGCCTTTCGCGTAGTTGGTCTCGTGGAAAGATGGGCAACGGCCTTGTTCTTTCGCTAGTTCAACAGACGCTTTTAGTAAGTGGTATTGAATTGCTTCAAAAGTACGGTGAGTCAGGCCATTTGCGCTGCCGTCAGAGTACTTAACACCATTCTTCGCCAGGTAGTATGCATAGTTGATGACACCAACACCTAAAGTACGACGATTCATTGTCGATTTGTATGCTGCTGGAAGCGGGTAATCTTGGTAATCAAGCAGTGCATCAAGTGCACGAACAACCAACTCAGAAAGCTCTGCTAAGTCGTCGAGTTCATTGATTGCGCCAAGGTTGAACGCTGAAAGCGTACACAGTGCAATCTCACCTTCGTCATCTTCCACGTTAGAAAGTGGCTTAGTTGGTAGCGCGATTTCTAGACATAGGTTCGATTGACGAACAGGAGCTACTTCAGAATCAAACGGGCTGTGTGTATTACAGTGGTCAACGTTCTGAATGTAGATACGACCAGTAGAAGCACGCTCTTGCATTAGTAGAGAGAACAGTTCAACCGCTTTCACAGTTTCACGTTTCACTGAAGGATCGTTTTCGTACTTAACGTACAGCTCTTCAAAACGCTCTTGGTTTTCGAAGAACGCATCGTAAAGTCCAGGTACATCTGAAGGGGAGAACAGGCTGATGTTGCCACCTTGAACAAGACGAGAGTACATAAGCTTATTAAGCTGTACGCCGTAGTCCATGTGACGAACACGGTTCTCTTCAACACCACGGTTGTTTTTCAGTACTAATAGAGACTGAACTTCACCGTGCCATAGTGGGTAGAACACGGTTGCTGCACCGCCACGAACACCACCTTGAGAACAACATTTTACTGCTGTTTGGAAGTATTTGTAGAAAGGGATACAGCCAGTGTGGAACGCTTCACCACCACGAATTTCAGAACCAAGCGCACGGATACGACCTGCGTTGATACCAATACCAGCACGTTGAGATACGTAACGAACAATAGAGCTTGCTGTTGCGTTGATAGAATCAAGGCTGTCACCACACTCGATCAGTACGCAAGAACTGAATTGACGAGTAGGCGTACGTACACCAGACATAATTGGTGTAGGTAGAGAAATCTTAAACGTAGATGAGGCGTCGTAAAAACGTTTGATGTAATCCAGACGAGTTGATTTCGGGTATTTACCGAATAAACAAGCAGCAACTAGGATGTAAAGGAACTGAGCACTCTCGTAAATTTCTTTTGTTACACGGTTTTGCACGAAGTATTTACCTTCAAGCTGCTTGACCGCTGCATAAGAGAAGTCTAAGTCACGCTTGTGGTCGATGTACGCGTCAAGCTCGTCAAACTCAGCTTTCGTGTAGTCTTCCATTAGGTGGCTATCGTATTTACCCATATCAACCAGTTTTGCAACGTGGTCATATAGAGCCGGTGGCTCGTACTCGCCGTACGCTTTTTTACGTAGGTGGAATACTGACAGACGTGCTGCTAGATATTGGTAATCAGGAGTCTCTTCAGAGATTAAATCCGCTGCTGACTTAATGATTGTCTCATGGATGTCAGTGGTGGTGATGCCATCGTAAAACTGAATGTGAGCTTTCAATTCTACTTGTGATACAGAAACATTGTGCAAGCCTTCAGCTGCCCAAGTGATCACTCGATGGATTTTCTCTAAATCGATTGTTTCTTTGCGCCCGTTACGTTTGGTAACAGTAAGTTGTTGGTTCATTCTGCTTAATTTCCCTAACAAAACTGAACAAAGCCGTGTTTTTGTGTATTTCTGTGTAATTTTTGTAAATTACGTTTCGGCTTTGTGATCTTGGTCTACCCATACATTGTAGTTCAAACACAACATATAGGGGTCATTTGTTTGTTGGGTTACAAGATAGTGCTACAGCTTATATTTTTCAAGGTAAAGAAATGGGAGTGCTTGTGGATAAGTGGTGGATTGAAAAAAAACTGTAAGTGACCACTAACTGACGAGGTTCGATGTGACTTGATTGTATAAAAATAGCCTTTTAAGGTTGCTTTATTTTTGCGCACACATAAAAAAAAATCCCTTGATCTTTGAGCAAAATGGGCAATGGATTTTGGATGATTAAAATTAAATCTAGGTGG